>DASVTJ010000447.1:0-4950 GCA_036387635.1 Duganella sp. | reverse complement strand
TAAAACGCTGATCGTGGCCAAGGACATGCGCGCGCTGCGCAAGCACCACATGATCCACAACGGCGCCACGCCGAAGATGGAAGTCGATCCCGAAACCTACGAAGTGCGCGCCGACGGCGAACTGCTGGTGTGCGAGGCGGCGTCCGTGCTGCCGATGGCACAGCGCTACTTCCTGTTCTAACGCTCATTGACGCTTATTGACGCTTATTCGAACCCTATGCTGACACTCCACACCAAAATTTCATCGGCCGCGGCCGCCGGGTCCGACATCGCCGCGCGCCTGGTGCTGCCCTACGAATTGCGCGAAAAATGCCGGCTGCGCGCCACCCTCGATAGCGGCGAGGAGGTCGCCGTCTTCACCGTGCGCGGCACCGTGCTGCGCGATGGCGATTTGCTGACCGGCGAGGACAAGCGCGTGGTCATGGTGGTGGCCGCGCCGGAGCCGACCTACAAGGTCACCTGCGTCGACGCCCACACCTTGCTGCGCTGCGCCTTCCACCTTGGTAACCGCCACACGCAGGCGCAGGTCGGCGACGGCTTCCTGCGCATCCGCGCCGACGCGGTGCTCAAGGAAATGCTGGCCGGCCTGGGCGCGAAGGTCGAGGAACAGCAGGCCGCCTTCGAGCCGGAGTCCGGCGCCTACGGCGGCGGCCACGGACACCACGACGATGGCGGCCACCATCCGCTGGCGCCGATCCCGCTGCGCCAGAAGATCCACCGTCCGGGCGACCCGAAGTGAGCCGACGGTGAGACCATTCTGATGCAAGCGTCCGCGTTATTGAACCTGCTGCAATTCGCCAGCCCGGCGCTGCCGATCGGCGCCTACAGCTATTCGCAGGGGTTGGAGGCGGCGCTGGAAAACGGCATGGTCGCCAACGCCGAGCAGGCGCGCGCGTGGATACTGCGCCACCTGCACGAGGTGGTGGCGCAGTGGGAAGCGCCGCTCACCTGGCGGCTGATGCGGGCGTGGTCGCGCCGCGACTGGGCGGCGGTGGCCGAGTGGAGCGAGCGTTTCATCGCCTCGCGCGACAGCGCCGAATTCCGCGCCGAGACGATCCAGATGGGCTATTCGCTCACCAAGCTGGTGGCCGAACTCGATATCGTCGACGCCGAGATGCTGGCGCGGTTGCAGGGCGAGCCGGAGGTGGCGCTGCCGACCGCCTTCGCCTGCGCGGTGGCCGCGCTGGAGATCCCGCACGACGCCGCGTTGCTGGCGATGCTGTTCGCGTGGGCCGAGAACCAGGTGCTGGTGTGCGTCAAATCCGTGCCGCTGGGGCAGGTGGCCGGCCAGCGCATGCTGCTGTCGCTGCGCGCCGATATCGAGGCGGCGGCGCGCCACGCGCAAACCGTCGGCGACGACGACATGTGCAACTGGGCGCCCGGATTGTCGCTGCTGTCGATGCGGCACGAGGTGCAGTACAGCCGCTTGTATCGATCATGAACCTATCACCACTTAAAAGATAAACACTATGACTACTTCGAATCCTTTACGCGTCGGCATCGGCGGCCCGGTCGGTTCCGGCAAAACCGCCTTGTGCGAAATGCTGTGCAAGGGCATGCGCGACCAGTTCGACATGGCCGTCATCACCAACGACATCTACACCAAGGAGGACATGGAAATCCTGCTGCGCGCTGGCGCGCTGCCGGCCGAGCGCCTGATGGGCGTGGAGACCGGCGGCTGCCCGCACACGGCGATCCGCGAGGATGCCTCGATCAACCTGGAGGCGATCGCGCGCATGCAGGCCGACTTTCCGAACCTGGATCTGATCCTGGTCGAATCGGGCGGCGACAACCTGGCCGCCACGTTTAGTCCCGAGCTGTCGGATTTGACGCTGTACGTGATCGACGTCGCCGGCGGCGAGAAGATCCCGCGCAAGGGCGGGCCGGGCATCACGCGCTCGGATCTGCTGATCATCAACAAGACCGATCTGGCGCCGCACGTCGGCGCCGATTTGGACGTGATGGCGCGCGACGCCAAGCAGCAGCGCGGCGCGCGGCCGTTCATCTTCACCAATTTGCGCAGCGGCGACGGCGTGGCTGCCGTCATCGACTTCATCCGCGAGCAAGGTTTGCTGGGGCAGGCGCCGACCTCGGTCCGAGCAGCTTAACCACGGAACCGTAGGGCGGATTAGCCGGAACGGCGCAATCCGCCATGGGCCGCCAACGGAGCATGCCGGATTACGCTGCGCTAATCCGACCTACGTGGTCCAGAAATCGCTTACTTTAACAGGAGATCCAATGTCGAAAAAATCCGTAGCCGCCATCACGTTGGCGCTGGCCAGCGCCGCCGCCGTCGCCCACCCGCAAGCGGGCGGCACCCACGCGCACGATGTTGCCAGCGCCTTGGCCGAAGGCTTCGCGCACCCATTCACCGGTCTCGATCACTTGCTGGCGATGCTGGCCGTCGGCGTCTGGAGTGTGCGCCAACCGAGCGCCAAGTGGCTGCCGGCCACCTTCATCGGCATGGTACTGGTCGGCGTGCTGACCGGCGTGGCTGGGCTGACGATCCCCGGCCTGGAAACCGGCATCGCGCTGACAGTGGCGACGATGGGGGTGCTGATCGCGGTGGCCGCGCGCTTGCCGGCGGCGGCGGGAATGACGATGGTGGGCTCGTTCGCCGTCTTGCATGGCAACGCGCACGGGCATGAGCTGCCGGCGGCGGCCAGCGCCGTCGGCCTGCTGCTTGCCAGCGTGGTGCTGATTTATGGAGGCAGGATGCTGGGTCGCGTCAGCCCGGCGTTGGTGCTGAAGGTGTCCGGCGCGGCGGTTGCCGCCACCGGTGTGCTGCTGGCGGCTGCGGCTTAGCGGCCAATCTGCGGCCAATCTGCGGCCAACCCGGGACTGAGCTGGGGCCGGCCGACGAAATCACTCGCGTGTTTCGGCGCGGCGCTCGGACAGCACGATCGGCGCCGCCTTGTTAGGATACAGTCCCTGATGGCCTTCGAAGGCGGCGCGGATGGCGTCCATGTCGGCCTCCTGATCGCCGGAGAGCATCAGGTGGTCGACCATGCCGAGCGTCTTGTTCGGATAATCGAAATACACCAGTACCAGCGGCACCTTGGCCTCCAGCGCCAGATGATAGAAGCCGCTTTTCCAGCTGGGACGATAGGCGCGCGTGCCCTCGGGCGTGATGCCGACCCAGTAAAAGTCGGCCGCGTTCATGCGTGCCGCCTGCGTCTTGATGGTGCCATTGGGCGCGCCGCGTTCGACCGGCTCGCCGCCCATCGCGCGGAACCAGGGTCCCAGCGGCGATTTGAACAAAGAGTCCTTGGCCAGAAAGCGCAGCGGCAGGTTCAGCGCCCACTTGCTTAGCAGGCCGATGGGGAAATCCCAGTTGGAGGTGTGCGGATAGATGACCATGATGCCGCGCGGCCCGGGCAGGGGGCGGAACAGCACGCGCCAGCCGACCAGCTTCAGCACGCGCAGCGACATTCGCTGGGACCACTTCGGCAGCGTCGCCGGTTTCAATTCAAAGTCGCTCATCCCCATCCGATCCGGTCGCCAAAAACTGCGCGCATTCTATATTGGGGCTGTCCGAGCGGCAAGCTTTACGTTGTTGCGGATTTGCCCGGACTCTGCTAAAAGCTGGCATTTCAGGTATTGTAGTGCTTCTAATAATTCTCAAAATAAGGGAAGCCATGACCTCCACCAAACTGTCCATTCCGGCGCGCGCCGCCATCTTTGCCGCCGTGGCCGCCGCCGTTTGTGCGCTGGCGCCGGCGCAGGCCGCCGCGCCGATGGCGAAGTTCCAGGCCCCCGGTTTTTACCGCACCACGCTGGGCGACTTCGAAGTGACGGTGCTCAACGACGGCACGCTGGACCTGCCGGTCAACAAGCTGCTCAAGCAGCCGCCGGCCAAGACCGACGCCGAGTTGGCAAAGTACTTTGAAAAAAGTCCGATCCAAACCTCGATCAACGGCTTTTTGATCAACACCGGCAGCAAGCTGATCTTGATCGACACCGGCGCGGCCAGCCTGTTCGGTCCGACGGCCGGCCAGTTGCTGGCCAATCTGAAGGCGTCCGGCTACAAGCCGGAGCAGGTCGACGAGATCTACATCACGCACATGCACAGCGACCACGTGGGCGGGCTGGCCAGCAACGAGCAGCGCGTGTTTCCGAACGCGATCGTCCGCGCCGGCAAGCTCGACGCCGATTACTATCTGAGCCAGGCTAATCTGGACAAGGCGCCGCCGGAGGAGAAGGATGGTTTCCAGGGGCCGATGGTGTCGATCAACCCGTACGTGAAGGCGGGCAAATTCCAGCCGATCGTCGCCAACAGCGAACTGGTGCCGGGTATCAAATCGTACTTCAATGGCGGGCACACGCTGGGCCACATCACATACGTGGTCGAGAGCAAGGGACAAAAGCTGGTGTTGCTGGGCGACTTGCTGCACGTGCAGGCGGTGCAGTTCGACGACCCGGGTGTCGGCATCCAGTTCGACACGGACAGCAAGGTCGCTATCGCCGAGCGCAAGGAAGCGTTCGCGGCCGCCGCCAAGGGCGGCTACCTGATCGGCGCGGCGCACCTGTCGTTCCCAGGCCTGGGCCACGTGCGCGCCAAGGGCAAGGCCTACCAATACGTGCCCATCAACTACACCCAACCGCGCTAAAGCAATGAGCAATCAGGATCAAGTCTGACAATCGGACACGGACCGGAGCGTGATGCTGCCGAGCTCCTGTCCGAATGTCAGACTTCGTATATTGAGCTTACCGCTTCTCCATTGGATAATACTGATGTTGATGCGGCCAGGCGGAGTGACACCGCTCAGACTTAGTGCCAACGAGCACGTGGGTCAGATAGGTGCCTCCGCCTGTTTCATTTTATAAGTCCGAACGGTATCTTGGGCCATCGCCAACGCGTAAGCCCGCATACGAGGAAGGTCAAAAATGGATACGATATACGCGGCGGTTGGGATTGATGTAAGCAAAAAGAAACTCGATGTGGCCTTA
>DASVTJ010000446.1:0-2735 GCA_036387635.1 Duganella sp. | reverse complement strand
CAACCTGCAACGCCAGATCGCCCACACCACGGCGCGCGTCGGCCAGCCCAAGGCCGCCTCGGCGCGCATCACCCTGCAACAGATCAATCCCGGCATCGTCGTCAGCGCGCTCAACGAACGCGCCGACGACGCCCGCCTGGCTGAACTGGTGGCCGGGGCAGACGTCGTGCTCGACTGCACCGACAACTTCGCCACGCGCCACGCCGTCAACCGCGCCTGCGTGGCGCTGGGCAAGCCGCTGGTGTCGGGCGCGGTGATCCGCTTCGACGGCCAGGTCAGCGTATTCGACCAACGCAAGGCAACCAACCCCTGTTATTCCTGCCTGTTCCCGCAAGATCAGCAATTCGAGGACGTCGCATGCTCCGCCATGGGCGTGTTCGCGCCGCTGGTGGGCGTGGTCGGCGCCATGCAGGCGGCCGAGGCGCTCAAGCTGTTGATGGGCGTGGGCACGTCGCTGGCAGGCCGTTTGCTGATGCTCGACGGCCTGAACATGGAATGGACCAGCATCGGTGTCGGCCGCAACGACGCCTGCCCGGTCTGCGCAGTAAAAATATAAAAAAACACCCCACCAAACCAGGAGAAGACTTTGCTGATGAAACGCCTCGCCATCATTCCCCTCGCGCTTGCCGCCGTCTTCAGCGCGCAGGCCGCCAGCACCACCAAATTTCTGATCTTCACCGAAAGCGGCAAGCAGATGGGCGAGCAGGTGGTAGAGCGCCAGGACGATGGCTTGACCAAGGTGCGTTTCATTTACAAGAACAATGGCCGTGGTCCCGAGCTGACCGAGCAGATGCGCGTCGGCGCCGACGGCCTGATCACCGAGTACGCGGTCAAAGGCAATTCGACCTTCGGCGCCGTGGTCGACGAGCGCTTCGAGCGCAAAGGCGACCAGGCCGAGTGGAAATCGACATCCGAGCAGGGCAAGAAGACCGTCGCCGGCCCGGCCGCCTATGTGCCGCTGAACAGCTCGTTCGAAGTCATCTCGTCGGCGATCACCGCCCTGGCCGCCGCACCGGACGGCAAACTGCCGCTGCTGCCGTCGGGCACCTTGTCGCAAACCAAACTCGATACGCTGGAGATCACCAGCGCCAGCGGCCAAAAGCAAACCGTGCAATTGCTGGCGCAAACCGGCATCGGCCTGTCGCCGTCGTTCCTGTGGGCCACCACGGGCGACAAGCCGCGCCTGTTCGCGGTCATCATTCCCGGTTTCATGAACGCGCTTGAAGAAGGCTGGCAAAACGCCATCCCGGAACTGGCCAGGCGCCAGAAGGCCGCCGAGAGCAAGATGCTGGCCGATGTCGCGCAAAAGTTGCAGCATCCGCTGCCCGGCCTGACCTTGGTCAAGAACGCCCGCGTGTTCGACAGCGAGAAGGCCACCGTCGGCTCGCCGTCGAACCTGTCCGATATCTACATCCTGCGCGGGCGCATCACCGCCGTGCAGCCGGCCGGCTCGCCGGTGCGCGGCGCCGCCAACACCATCGACGCCGGCGGCCGCATCGTGCTGCCGGGCCTGTTCGACATGCACGGTCACGTCGACCGCTGGTCCGGCGTGCTCAACATCTCGACCGGCGTCACCAGCGTGCGCGACATGGGCAACGACAACGCCCAGTTGCAGGCGATGCTCGATGAGACCACAGACGGCAAGCTGCTCGGTCCGCAAGTGGTGCCGGCCGGTTTCCTCGAAGGCGAGAGCCAGTACAGCGCCAGCGGCGGTTTCGTCGTCAAGGATTTGCCGGGTGCCAAGGATGCGATCGACTGGTACGCGCAGCGCGGCTATCCGCAGTTAAAGATCTACAACTCGTTCCCAAAGGACATCCTGAAGGACACCGTCGCCTACGCCCACACGCGCGGCATGCGCGTCTCCGGCCACGTGCCTGCCGGCCTGCGCGCGCAGCAGGCGCTCGACGCCGGCTACGACGAGATCCAGCACATCAACCAAGTCTTGCTGAACTTTTTCGTCAAGCCCGATACCGAAACGCGCAACCTGAACCGCTTTGTGCTGCCGGCCGAAAAAGTGGCCGACCTGGACTTCAACTCGAAGCCGGTGCGGGACTTCGTCGCCCAGCTGGCCAAGCGCCAGATTGCCATCGACCCGACGTTGTCGGCGTTCGCCTTCCTCAAGCAGCGCGACGGCGAAGTTAACGAGCCCTACGTCGATTTCGCCGCCAACATGCCGCCGGACGTGGCGCGCGGCTTTTCGGTCGGCACCATGAAGATCGACGGCGCCGAACAGCTCAAGCGCTACGAAAAATCCTACGCCAAGATGGTCGACTTCGTCGGCGTCATGTACCGCGCCGGCGTGCCGATCGTCGCCGGCACCGACGATGTGGCCGGTTTCACCTTGCATTCCGAGCTGGCGCTGCTGGTCAAGGCCGGGCTGACGCCGGCCCAGGCCCTGCAAGTGGCCACCCGCAACGGCGCGCGCTATACCCGCACCAGCAACGATCGCGGCAGCATCGCGCCGGGCAAGCTGGCCGATCTGGTGCTGGTCGACGGCGACCCGACCAGGGACATCAAGGACTTGCGCAAGGTTTCGGCGGTGATCACGCGCGGCTTCGTGATATACCCGAGCGAGATCGACGCCGAGCTCGGCATCGCGCCGTTCGTCAAGGACGCGCCGCGCGTGGCCGGCAGCGGGTTGGCCACGGCCGTGGCCGAGACGGCCGATGCGCACGGCGGTGGCAACGACGGCGCCCGCAACCGCATCGAGGCGAGCGCGCGCAAACATGACTGAT
>DASVTJ010000445.1:0-3080 GCA_036387635.1 Duganella sp. | reverse complement strand
ATCATGAACCAGGCCCGCACCGTGCGCCTGCCGGTGCACATGGTGCGCGAGCTCAACCAAATCCTGCGCGGCAAATACCATCTGGAAGCCCAGACCCACGACGGCAAGGACGCCACCGCCGAGGATATCGCCGCGCTGGTGGGGCGTCCGGTGGAAGAGGTGCAGGACATCCTGGCGCTGTCCGAACACGCCACTTCGCTCGACGCGCCGCTCGACAACGATCCGCAATCGTCGCTGATGGACATGCTGCCCGGCGACAGCGAAGACAGTCCGGACGCCCGCGCCGAGCACCACGAGATGACGGTGCTGATGCGCGACTGGCTGAGCAAGTTGCCGGACAAGCAGCGCATCGTCATCATGCGCCGCTTCGGGCTCGACAACGACGATCCGGCCACGCTGGAAACGCTGGCCGAGGAAATGGGCGTCACCCGCGAACGCGTGCGCCAGATCCAGCAGGAAGCGCTCGTCAAGCTCAAGCGGGCGATGGCCGCGCGCGGCGTGGTCCGCGATTCGCTGCTGTAGCCACTTCCCCGTTCTGCTATCATATCGGCCGGGCCACGCATGGCCCGGCTGCCCCCGTGCCCGTGCGGTCCCGGCGCGCGGCCTCGACCATTGCCGACCGTTGCCGCTTCCCCATTCCCCATTCTTATTTAATTTCTATGCCAGATACTATCCTCGATATCAAATCGCTCGACATGGACGCCCGTGGCGTCGGTCATTTGCAAAATGAAGACGGCTCGCAGGGCAAGGTGGTGTTTGTCGAGGGCGCCTTGCCGGGCGAGAAGGTCAGCTTCTACACCTTCAAGAAAAAGAAGAACTGGGAAATGGCGCGCATGACCGTGCTGCACCACGAGTCGCCGATGCGGGTGCAGCCTAAATGCAAGCATTTCGACTACTGCGGCGGCTGCTCGATGCAGCATCTGGAGCCGACCGCGCAAGTCGCGATCAAGCAGCGCGTGCTGGAAGACAACCTGCGCCACATCGGCAAGGTGCGCCCGCTGACGGTGATGCGGCCGATGTACGGTCCGACCTGGGGCTACCGCTACCGCGCCCGGCTGTCGGTACGCCACGTGGCCAAGAAAAACACGGTGCTGGTCGGCTTCCATGAAAAGAAATCGATCTTCGTCGCCGACATCGACAGCTGCGAGATCTTGCCGCGCCACGTGTCGGACCTGCTGCTGCCGCTGCGCGCGCTGATCGGCTCGCTGTCGTTGTTCGACCAGGTGCCGCAGATCGAAGTGGCGATCGGCGAGGGCGTCACCGCGCTGGTGCTGCGCATCATGGCGCCGTTGACCAAGGATGACGAGGTCAAGGTCAAAGCCTTTGCCGACCTGTACCAGATCCAGTTCTGGCTGCAAACCAAAGGACCCGAGACGGCCGAGCTGTTCTACCCGCTGGGCCAGGAGCTGCACTATTTGCTGCCGGAATTCGATATCAAGATGCCGTTCAAGCCGGTCGATTTCACGCAGGTCAACCACTACATCAACCGCGTGCTGGTCGGCAAGGCGCTGCGGCTGCTCGAAGTGCAGGCCGAAGACCGCGTAGCCGACTTGTTTTGCGGCCTGGGCAACTTCACCTTGCCGCTGGCGACGCAGGCGCGCGAAGTGGTCGGCATTGAGGGCAGCACCACGTTGTCGGAGCGGGCGCTCGACAACGCCAGGGCCAACGGCCTGTCGGACAAGACCACGTTCTACACGCGCAACCTGTTCGAGGTCACGGCCGATGACTTGATCGCGCTGGGCAAGTTCGACCGCATGCTGATCGATCCACCGCGCGACGGCGCCATGGCGCTGAGCGAGGCGCTGGTGGAGCTGCGCGCCAAACGTGCCGACATGCTACCCAAGCGCATCGTCTACGTCTCGTGCGGCCCGTCGACCTTGGCGCGCGACGCCGGCATCCTGGTCAACGCCGGTTACGTGCTCGACAAGGCGGGAGTGGTCAACATGTTCCCGCACACCTCGCACGTCGAATCGATGGCGGTGTTCAACCTGGCGCAACAATAAAAAAAGCCGGCGGATGCCGGCTTTTTTGATGCTGCTTTTTTGATACTGTTACTCACGATCTTATTCGCGGCTACCGCCGGCGATACCCAGCAGCGACAGCAGGCTGGTGAAGATGTTGTACACGTCGAGGTACAAACGCAAGGTCGCGCTGATGTAGTTGGTCTCGCCGCCGTTGATGATCTGCTGCACGTCATACAGGATGTACGCGGAGAAGATCGCAATCGCCACCACCGAGATGACGATGCCCAGCGCCGGGATGCCCAGGAAGATGTTGGCAACCGATGCCAGGATCAGCACCACGACGCCGGCGAACAGCCACGTGGCCATGCCCGAGAAGTCACGCTTGGACACCGTGGCGATCGACGCCAGCACCGCGAACACCGAGGCCGTGCCGCCGAACGCCGCCATGATCAGGAAGCCGCCGTTGGCGAAGCCGAGGATGCGCGACAACAATGGCGTCAGCATCAGACCCATGAAGAACGTAAAGCCCAGCAGCAGGGCCACGCCCATGCCGGAGTTCTTGTTCTTTTCGATCGCCCAGATGAAGCCGAAGGCGCCGGCCAGGAACACCAGGGCCATCATGCCACCGCCCAGCGGCAGGTGCAGGGACACGCCCAGCATCGCGCCGAAGACGGTCGGGATCATCGACAACGCCAGCAACCAGTACGTATTGCGCAGCACGGTGTGCTGGACTACCTGGCGGCTACCGCCGGCAGACAGATCGCGAGTTCGTTCCATATTAATCATAGTGCCTCCTTCAAAGTGATTCGGTTTACCGCTTGCTAAAAGCATAGCACGTGCCAGCCAATTTGCACCAAACGATGGTTCAAAAGCACTTAATTCCGACTTAAATTGCCATCCTCGGTGGTTTTTCCCGCACAACCGTGGGCCGCAGGGCTCCGGCAACGGTCATACTACCGGCTAATCTGTTGCCCTTGTTCGGAATATAGGGTGTTCTATGGTAAAATCAAAGGTTGATTGAGCTATCAATTTTGTTTTAAACCTTTCTTTTTATTGGAGTTTTTCAAATGGCAATCGAACGCACCCTGTCGATCATCAAACCAGACGCAGTTGCAA
>DASVTJ010000444.1:0-4423 GCA_036387635.1 Duganella sp. | reverse complement strand
TCGCCGGCCAGGATCGCCTGCACCACGCCGTCATGTTCGCGGTATGAATTGGCCAGCCGGTCGCGCACACGCAGTTGCAAGCGGCGGTAAGGCCGCAGGCGCCGATATAAATTACGCGTCTGCTCGATCAAAAACTGGTTATGACTGCCGGCGTAGATCGCCTCGTGGAACACTTCGTTCTTGTAGTAGTAGTCGTCCGGCTCTTGCGCCAGCATCGCCGCCTGGCAGGCCTCGTGCGCCGCCAGCAAGGCCGCCTGCTCCTCCGGCGTCATGCGCCGCGCGGCCAGCCGCCCGCAGGTCGCCTCCAGTTCCGACATCACCTCGAACATCTCCACCAGCTGCTGCGGTCCCAGCTCGGCGACGATGGCGCCACGGCGCGGACGGATCACCACCAATCCCATCGACGACAGCTGGATCAAGGTCTCGCGGATCGGCGTGCGCGAAACGCCAAAGCGCGTCGCCAATTCGGTTTCGTCCAGATGCTGGCCGGGTTTGAACACGCCGACCGCGATCATTTCTTCTATTTGTTCACGCAAGTTCGCGGAATGAGTACTCATGGATTTTCGATGCCTTCCTTCGACAGTCTTCATTATAAATGCCGATTGACCTTGACAATGTATTCAACGTGGTCGATCTTGTATACATAAAAAAGAAGATTGCATAATTTATGCGATAAAGATAATATTTCTAGACATCAATTTCTTGGAGGAATGTATGACCGCAATTACCCGTAGGTTCGTACTCGGCGCACTGGCCACCAGCCCGTTGTTGTTCCAACCGGCTTGGGCACAAACCAAAACGCTCAAGATTTCCCACCAGTTCCCCGGCGGGACCATCAACGAAGGCGACTTCCGCGACCGCATGACCCGCATGTTCGCCGCCGAAGTGGAGAAGCGCTCCAAGGGCAGCCTGAAATTCGAGATCTATCCGGGGTCCTCGCTGATGAAGACCAACGCCCAGTTCTCGTCCATGCGCAAAGGCGCGCTCGATCTGTCGCTGGTGCCGCTGTCGTACGCCGGCGGCGAAGTCCCCGAGGTGAACATCGGCCTGATGCCGGGCCTCGTGACGTCCTACGAACAGGCGTACAGCTGGAAGAACGCCGAAGTCGGCAAGGAACTCAGTCGCATCCTGTACGAAAAAGGCATTGTGCTGGTGAGCTGGATCTGGCAAGCCGGCGGCGTCGCCTCGCGCACCAAACCGGTCATCGATCCGGAAGACGCAAAAGGCATGAAGATCCGTGGCGGCTCGCGCGAGATGGACCTGATCCTCAAGGCCGCCGGTGCCGCCGTGGTATCGCTGCCGTCCAACGAAATCTACGCCGCGATGCAAACCGGCGCGATGGAGGCGGCGCTGACCTCCTCCACCTCGCTGATCTCCTTCCGCCTGGAAGAAGTGTCGAAGGCGCTGACCACGGGCCGCAACGGCGCCTACTGGTTCATGTTCGAGCCGCTGATGATGTCGCGCTCGATCTTCGACGCGCTGACCAAGGAACAGCAGCAGACCATCCTGACCGTCGGCGCCGAGCTGGAAGCGTTCGCGCTGAAATCGGCCAAGGCCGACGATATCCAGGTCGCCGCCGTGTACCAGAAAGTCGGTGCCAAGGTGGTCGACCTGAATCCAGCGGTGGTGAAAAAATGGCAGGCCATCGCCCGCACCACTGCCTGGAAGGACTACGGCGAAAAGAACGATAACTGCGCCAAGCTGCTGAAGCTGGCGGAGAAGACGCTGTGAGTCACGGAATAGAGTTGGAGCCGGGGCGCGGCCCCGCGCCACCCGACAACGCCATCGTGGCGGCGGCAACGGCGCTGCTCGACCGGCTCAATCGCGCGCTGCTGCTGGTGTCGATGGTGGCGCTGGTGCTGACGGCCGTCGTGCTGACCTACTCGGTGGTGTCGCGTTACTTCTTCAACGCGCCCACCGACTGGCAGGACGAGGCGTCGGTGTTCATGCTCGTCGGCGTGACGTTCTTCTGCACCGCCTTCGTGCAGTCGCAACGCGGCCATATCGGCATCGAGGCGGTGGCGTCGCTGCTGCCGCGCGGCGTCAACGCGGCGCGCCTGCTGTTCGTCGACCTGCTGTCAGCGCTGTTCTGCTCCTTCTTCGCGTGGAAATCGTGGACGCTGTTCCACGAAGCCTGGGTCGACGGCCAGACCACGTCGTCGACGTTCGCGCCGCCGCTGTGGATACCGTACTCGATGATGGCCGCCGGCATGACGCTGCTGGCCCTTCAAATCATCCTGCAAACGTTGGCCAGGATGACCAACAAATCACCATCGGAGCGTGCGGCATGAGCGAACTGACTCTGGGCGCGCTGTACGGCGCCGTCACCCTGGTCGTGATGTTCTCGGGGATGCCGATCGCCTTCGCGCTCGGCATCGTGGCCACCGGCTTCATGTACTTCTTCATGCCGGCGTCCTCGCTCGACACCATCACCCAGAACGTCTACGAGGAGATGGCGTCGATCACACTGCTGTCGATCCCCCTGTTCATCCTGAAGGGCGCGGCCATCGGCAAATCACCGGCCGGCAAGGACCTGTACTCGGCGATCCACACGTGGATGCACAAGATCCCCGGCGGCCTCGGTATCGCCAACGTGTTCGCGTGCGCGCTGTTCGCGGCGATGGCCGGCTCGTCGCCGGCCACCTGCTCGGCCATCGGCTCGGCGGGCATTCCGGAAATGCGCAAGCGCGGCTACTCGCCAGGTTTTGCGGCCGGCATCATCGCCGCCGGCGGCACGCTGGGCATTTTGCTGCCGCCGTCGATCACGATGATCCTGTACGCGGTCGCCGCCGAGCAGTCGCTGGGCCGCCTGTTCCTGGCCGGGATCGGCCCCGGCGTGCTGCTGGTGGCGCTGTTCGCCGGCTACGCCGTCTACCGCGCCAACAAGGAATACAAGGCCGCGCTGGTGATCTACAATAACGGCGGTGAAAAATCGCCGTACCTGGAAGACGAGCATTTCACCTTCGCGCAAAAAGTGGAGATGCTGCCGCGCGTGCTGCCGTTCATCGTGCTGCTGATCGGCGTGATGGTCGCCTTGTATGGCGGCTTCGCCACGCCGTCCGAGACGGCGGGCCTGGGCGCGCTGCTGGCGATGGTGCTGCTGGCGGCGATCTACGGCGTCTGGCGGCCGAAGGACCTGTCGCCGATCCTCAGTTCATCGATCAAGGAATCGACGATGCTGCTGCTGATCATCGGCATGTCGCTGCTGTATTCGTATGTGATGAGCTACCTGCACATCAGCCAGTCGGCCGCCAACTGGGTGGTCGGCCTGCACTTGTCGAAGTGGCTGCTGCTGGCGGTGATTTTGCTGATGGTGGTGGTGTTCGGCTTCTTCCTGCCGCCGGTGTCGATCATCCTGATGACGGCGCCGATCATCCTGCCGCCGTTGAAGGACGCCGGTTTCGACCTGATCTGGTTTGGCGTGGTGATGACGGTGGTGATGGAAATGGGCTTGATCCATCCGCCGGTCGGGCTGAATATATTCGTTATCAAGAACATCGCGCCAGACATCCCGCTCAAGGATGTGATCTGGGGCGTGTTCCCCTTCCTGGTGCTGATGTTCGTGGCGGTGATCTTGTTATGCCTGTTCCCGTCCATCGCCACCGGTCTGCCTGACATGATTATGGGAGCTAAGTAAATGACAGTCGCCGCATGGAACACCTTGCAGCTCAACCGCGCCGCACGACTCAAACGGGCCGGCACGGAGCTGGGCGCCGACCTGACGGGCAAAAGCCTGCCGGCCGCGCGCATCGCCGATTTGCTGCACGCGGTGATCGAGTGCGGCGACCGTGTTTGCCTTGAAGGGAACAACCAGAAACAGGCCGATTTCCTCGGCCACGCGCTCGCGCATCTGAATCCGGAACGCGTCAACAACCTGCACATGCTGCAGTCGGTGCTGGCGCTGCCGCAGCATCTGGACGTGTTCGAGCGCGGCGTCGCTTCGAAGCTGGACTTTTCGTTTTCCGGCCCGCAGGCGGCGCGCGTGGCGCGGCTGGCGTCGGCCGGCAAGCTCAATATCGGTGCGATCCACACCTATCTGGAGCTGTTTAGCCGCTACTTCATCGACCTGCCGCCGCGCGTGTGCCTGATCGCGGCCGAAGCGGCCGACCGCCACGGCAATTTGTACACTGGCCCGAACACCGAGGACACGCCAGCCATCGTCGAGGCGACCGCCTTCAAGCAGGGCATCGTCATCGTCCAGGTCAACCGCATCGTCGACACCGTGCCGCGCGTCGACGTGCCGGGCGACTGGGTCGATTTCGTCGTGCAGTCGCCGCGCCCCTACTACATCGAACCGCTGTTCACGCGCGATCCGGCGCAGATCTCGGAAATCCAGGTGCTGATGGCGATGATGGCCATCAAAGGCATCTACGCGGAATACGAGGTGCAGCGCCTGAACCACGGCATCGGCTTCGACACCGCC
>DASVTJ010000443.1:0-2375 GCA_036387635.1 Duganella sp. | reverse complement strand
CACCAGCTGGCATTCGCGCTACGCGCCGGCGGTGCAGCCGGCCAAGGCCCACCTGGCCGCGCACCCGCCAACCAATATGCACGTGATCTGGAAAGAAGACGTGCGCCACTGGCATCCGAACCAGGACTGGATCTGGCAGGCCGGCGGCCTCGGCGTGTTCGATCCGGGCATCAACGCCTTGTCGATCGTCACCGAAATCCTGCCGTCGCTGGTGTTCCTGACCGGCGCCACGCTGGAATTCCCGGAAAACCGCGACGCCCCGATCGCCGCCGACCTGCACTTCAAGAACGCCGCCGGTGTGCCCGTGCATGCCGAGTTCGACTGGCGCCAAACCGGCAAGCAAAGCTGGGACATCGTCGTCACCACCGCGCAGGGCGAGGTCAAGCTCAGCGATGGCGGCGCCCGCCTGTGGATCGACGGCCAGGAGCGGCCGCTGGAGAAGGAAGCCGAGTACCCGTCGCTGTACCGCCGTTTCGCCGAGCTGGTCAAGACCGGCGCCTCGGATGTCGATGTGGCGCCGCTGCGCCACGTGGCCGACGCCTTCATGCTGGGCAAACGCAAAGTGGTCGACGCCTTCCACGATTGATGCCCTCGGCTTAAATCCGGCTGCGCATTGCAAACACGTTGCAATCTCCGGCGCCACGTTCGCAAGAGCGTGGCGTTTTTAACTTTCTGGACCAATCCATGATTATCACCACACGCAGCGTTCGCACGCTGCTCGCGGCCGCGCTACTCGCCGCCACGGCCACCGCCGTCCAAGCGGCCGATGCCGCCTTCGCCAAGGGCGCCGACGTCGGCTGGATCACCGAGATGGAGGCGGCCGGCCGGCCGTTCCTCAACAAGGAAGGCAAAAAGCAAGATTTGTTCGTCACGCTCAAGGAGCAGGGCATGGATTCGGTGCGGCTGCGCGTGTGGGTCGATCCGGCCGACGGCTACAACGGCCTGCGCGATGTGCTGGCCAAGGCGCGCCGCGTCAAGGACGCCGGCATGCGCCTGATGATCGATTTCCACTATAGCGACAACTGGGCCGATCCGGCCAAGCAGTTCAAGCCGGCCGCGTGGAAGGGCCACAGCGTCGAGCGGCTGTCCAAGGCGGTGGGCGAGCACACGCGCGACACGCTGGCGGCGCTGCGCGACGCCGGCGTCACGCCGGAATGGGTGCAAGTGGGCAATGAAACCACGCACGGCATGCTGTGGCCGGAAGGCGCGGCCTCGGTCAACATGAAAAACTATGCGCGCTTCGTCGCCAGCGGTTACGATGCTTCCAAGCAAGTATTTCCTGACGCACAAGTGATCGTCCACATCGACAACTGCCACGACACCCGCCAGTTCCGCTGGAACCTCGATGGCTTGCTGGCCAATGGCGGCAAGTTCGACATCATCGGCGCGTCGGCCTATCCGACCACCGTCAAGGGTGTCGATTGGCGGGCCGCCACCGCCGCCTGCCTGCACACGATGAACGACCTGGCCGCGCGCTACGGCAAACCGGTCATGCTGGCCGAGGTCGGCGCGCCGTGGGACCATCCGCAGGGCAAAGCCATTATCGCCGATCTGGTCGCCAAGGTGCGCCAGGTCGACAACGGCAAGGGCGTCGGCGCGTTTTATTGGGAGCCGGAGGCGTACGACTGGAAAGGCTATCCGATGGGCGCCTTCGACCATGGCGGCAAGCCGACCGCGATCATGGACGCGTTCCTCGAACAGCCGTGAGCGGACTCGACTGCTTTACGTCACCCTACCGGCCGAAAGGAGTTTTTTTATCGCGGGCGTCCCCCTTTAGATTGCTTTAAGGTAGATTGGCGAGTTCCATATAACCATCGCGCTTTTTATGTCATTTCTCCCCGGGCGGACATTGTCGCTGCGGCACTTGCTCATCATTCTGACGGCGATCGGCTTGCTGCCGATGGCGTTGCTGGGGGTGTGGAGCATCCACGCGGCCACCCAGTACCAGGAACGCGAGCAGGAGCGCTCGATGCTGGACCTGGCGCGCGCGCTGTCGAGCGCCGCCGACGCCGAGCTCGACGCGTCGGTCGCCATGCTCACCAGCGCGGCGCGCTCGCCGTCGTTGCTGGCCGGCGAGATCGACCAGTTCTACGACGTCGCCAGCGGCCTGGCGCAGTCGCAGCACGAATGGCTGGGCATGATCCTGACCGACGACGACGGCAAAATCCTGTTCAGCACCCTGGCCGGGCGCGGCGCGCCGACGCCCAAGGTGATCGATCCGGCCAGCCTGCAACGGGTGCTGTCGACGCGCCAGCCGGTGGTCGGCCAGATCTCGCGCGGCACCAAGGGCCGCGCCGCGTTCCCGGTGCGCGTCCCGGTGATCGACGACGCCGGCCATCTCTACACGCTGACGGCGGTGATCCGGCCCGACCGCA
>DASVTJ010000442.1:0-2390 GCA_036387635.1 Duganella sp. | reverse complement strand
GCGCTGGTCGAAGACGCGCTGCCGAGCATGCGGCTCATGGACGACATCAACGACGATATGAACAATATGCGCGAAAACGAGTTGAACTACGTGATCGCCACCGACCAAACCCAGCTCGACACTGAAATGAAATCGGCCCGGGAATTCCGCGCCGGTGTCGATAAAAAAATCCAGGAGTATGCCAGCCGCATCGACAACGAGGCGGAACGGGCGGCCTTCGCCGGTTTCACGCAGCAACTGGCGCTGTATATCACCGAACACGAGAAAACGCTGGCCAGCGCCAAGGACAACCTGGGCCGGATCAATCTGGCGTTGGCGGTCCAGGCGCGGGAGGTGTCCGGCAAGGTCTTCGACGAGCTGGGCAAAAGGATCGACGCGCTGGCGGAGTACAACGCCGGCGCGGTCAACGAAAACCATCAGCAGGCGCAAGCGACCCATGCGATGAGCTTGAAGGCGATTATCGCGCTGATGGTTATCGCCTTGTCGTTGGCATGCGCGTTGACGGTGTGGATCGTGCGCGGCCTGCTCAAGCAGCTCGGCGGCGAACCCGCCGACGTCAGCGACATCGCCGGCCGCATCGCCAACTGCGATTTGATGGTGGACGTGCACGTCAAGGCCGGCGACGGCGGCAGCGTGATGTTCGCGATGAAAGCGATGCGCGACAGCCTGGTGCACGTGGTCGGCCAGGTGCGCGCGTGTACCGACGCCATCAGCACCGGCTCGACCGAAATCGCTTCCGGCAACCTGGACCTGTCGTCGCGCACCGAACAACAGGCCAGCTCGCTGGAGGAAACGGCGTCCTCGATGGAGGAGTTGACCAGCACCGTCAAGCAAAACGCCGACAACGCGCGCCAGGCCAATCAGCTGGCGATCTCGGCGTCGGGCGTGGCGGTCCAGGGCGGCACCGTGGTGGCGCAAGTGGTCGACACGATGGCCTCGATCAACGCGTCGTCGAAAAAGATCGCCGACATCATCGGCGTCATCGACGGCATCGCATTCCAGACCAACATCCTGGCGCTCAACGCGGCGGTGGAGGCGGCGCGCGCAGGCGAACAGGGGCGCGGCTTCGCGGTGGTGGCCTCCGAGGTGCGCAACCTGGCGCAGCGCTCGGCGGCGGCGGCCAAGGAAATCAAGGCCTTGATCGACGATTCGGTCGAGAAGGTCGACGCCGGCGCCAAGCTGGTCGATCAAGCCGGCGCCACCATGGCCGACATCGTCGGCTCGATCGCCCGCGTGACGGACATCATGTCCGAGATCGCATCGGCCAGCATCGAGCAAACGGCGGGCATCGAACAGGTCAATGGCGCGATCGCGGAAATGGATAGCGTCACCCAGGCCAACGCCGCGCTGGTGGAACAGGCGGCCGCCGCGGCCGGCTCGCTGCAGGAGCAGGCACAGACCTTGTCCGAGGTCGTCGGCATCTTCAAACTAACCGACGGCGCGGCGTTCAACACCGGCGTTGCGGGACGGCCGGCAGCTGCGGTCGGCGCTTCCCGGCAACGGACCCTGCTGGCATGACGCGCCGCGCCATGCCGGTTCCATGGTCCATTGCTTTTTCTGAAACGAAACGGATCGAATAGCCCAAGTGTGTTCGGATAGACTATTCCCCAATGTCCATCCGGAGGTTTTATGAAGCACACTATTGCGTCTGTCTACAAGTCGCCCTGGGCGAAATGGGGTTTCGTGCTTGGTTTCGCGTTTGGCGGATTCTTCGACGGCATACTGCTGCACCAGGTGCTGCAGTGGCATCACTTTCTCAGCCTGGTGCCGGGGATGGATGACCTGCGTCTGCAAGTGCTGTGGGACGGCTATTTTCACGTGCTGATGTACGTGATCGCCGTCGCCGGGCTGTGGGGGCTATGGCGCTCGAGGAGCCGTACCGAAGGCGAATGGGGGAGCGCGCTGATCGGCTCGGTGCTGCTCGGGTTTGGCGTCTGGAACTGGGTCGATATCGGCCTGGCCCACTGGATCGTCGGCATTCACCGGGTGCGGCTCGACCGCGACCCTTTGATGTGGGATCTGATCTGGCTTGCCGCTTTCGGCGTCGTGCCGATGATCGCGGCATGGTGGGTGATACGGACCAATGCGACGCGCCTGCGCAACTCCGCCATAGCGATGATGTTCGTCACCGTCGGCGCCGTCGGGGCCGGCGGGTGGGCCTTGCAGCCGGCGCCCCCGTCGGCACTCACCACCGTGGTATTCGGCTACGGCGCCGGGCCGCGTGACGTGTTCGCCGCGCTGGACGCCACCGGCGCCCGGCTCGTCTGGACGGACCGGGCGATGGGGGTGGTGGTGGTATCGGTCGCCCCCGAACACAGGAACCGGTTCTACCGGCACGGAGCCATGCTGGTCGGCGGCACCACTGGCGCCGTCGGCTGCGTCAACTGGAC
>DASVTJ010000441.1:0-10956 GCA_036387635.1 Duganella sp. | reverse complement strand
AGTAGTTGCCAAGACGGCCATAGAGGTGGGAATGTGTGTATTTTCCGGTGGCGCAAAATGATATCCTCAAGCAGTCAGGCCGCATCGCCATAAAAGACCGTCTCCCTATGTGCCAATTAGAAGACTTACATGAAAATCTTTCTCCCTTCCCTCCTCTGCATGCTACTTTCCGCGTGCGCCACACCTACGCAAACTGGGACTAGTGCCGCACACAAGGAGACTACGTCAGTTCGCCAGGCGGCTGTTTCAAGTGCTCCGCTTTACCCTAAACTTCGCTCCGCAGTACCTCAAATGCCCTGCCAAAAACCGATATGGCCAAAGGAAGCAATCCGGAAAGAACTAACAGGTACTGTAACGATGAAATTCCTGATTGATGGCGATGGACGCGTTCTTGAAAAAGAACTCGTGAAGTCGAGCGGCCATGAAATACTGGATTCGGCGGCATTGGAGGCAACTGCTCGTTGTAAACTGACTGTCGCGCCAATGAACAAGAACTCGGAGAAAGAATGGGTGATGAATCAATACGTTTGGACGTTGGACTAGCAGATATTTATTAACCGGGATATTCATGCGTCGCGAGCTTTGAACGGTATCCATTTTCCCTGCCCGCCATCCGCCATCTCGATGTGCTTGACCTCCATCCCAAGATCACTTTTGTAAATCCAAAGCGCATGCTGGATATACTCCTGGACCGGACTGGTGGTGACAGGGAATAACCGGCGTTACTCCGGCTTCTCCACCACATACCCCTTCGCCGCCAGCGCCGCCATGTAGCCGGCCGGATCGAGCAAATCCTTCACCGGTAACGTGGCGAAGGTGGACGCGTTGGCCGCCAGCGCCTTCTCGGCGGCGGCCACCCAGCTCTCCAGCACGCGCGCGGGAATCGACTTCAACCCCGGCCGGCTTTGGACCAGCGCGCTGTTGAGCACCGCCGCGCCGCAGGCGCCCTCGCGGTCGGCGTAGCCGATCTTCTGGATCGCTTCGATGTCGCCCTTGGCCCAGGCGTTGGCGCGCACCCGCATGGCGTCGATATCATCCTCCAGCCGCGCCAGCGTGTTGGCGAAACATGCAACGTCGTCCAGCGGCGTTTTCTTGAACTCCCTGAGCATCCTGACCGGATCGTCGACCTCCAGCATGGCCTCGGTCGACGTCATCTTGATCTTGCTCTTCTTGACCAGCTTGTCGATCGCGTCGCCGACCTCGCGGCCGCCCCCGTACAGGCCGGCCTGCTCGAGTCCCTTGCGAAACAGCGTCTGCGCGGCGAAGATCGGACGCTCGCGCTCGATGCCGTCGTCGTCGCCGATATATTTTTTCTTCAGCACCAGCCAGCGCGCATAGACCGGCTCCGGCAGCACGTCCTTGAGCTCGGCGCCGTCCGGGTTTTTCTTGAACCCGATCGCGAACGGCAGCATCGTCATCTGGCGGAAAAAGCCCACGTTGGTGCTCGCGCCCGGCTGCATCAAATATTCCTGCGATTGCGCCACAATGGTTTCCACTTCCTTCGAGCGCCATTCGATGTTCTTCGGCAGCGGTCCGTAGGTGCCGAACACCCACAGCACATGGTCGCCCTTGGACACCTTCCACAAGCCGGGACCGGGACGCTGGCCGGTCACCAGTATCGTCTCCGTGACGGTAGCCGGCGCCTCCGCCGCCTCGACCGCTTGCGCAACCTCCGCCGGCGGGCTGATCTCGCCCTGCGACCAGGCGGGCGCCCCCAACACGCACAACGCCAACGCGGCCAGACAATGACGGGCTGTAAACGGGAACGATAAGCGGCGCATGGTGATCCTGATATGGGTCAATAATGTTGCAAAGTATATCTCTCTCTCGACAATGTCTGTGAAGCGTCAAGCGCCGATGATGCGAGTATCGCGTGGCGCTACCGCCGGCACAGCGTGATGCCCTTGACACCACCAAGCGGCGATCCCCGTTAAACAAACGCTGCTGTTCGGCTAAACACGCACCCCGAAACCTGTCTTGATTGAAATGGTTGCGCCGCAGGACTACATTGGCTTCCCGACCATTCAACCGACAAGACACCCGATGCCTTCCACCGCCACTTTTAAATCGCTCGCGCTGTCGGCGACGATGCTCCTGGCCGTCGCCTCCACCGCGACCGCGCAGGAAAGCTGCTCCATCAACGGCAAAAACTGGCCCCTGTGCGGCAGCGACAACGGTAAATGGTCGTTCCAGAACGGCCAGTACTGCGTGGCGCGCAGCTTCTGTCCGGCCAACCGCACCGCAGCGCCGACCATCGCTACGCGCCAAGTCCCGGTCGATTCCAACGCCAACGCCAAAACGCGCGCCACCTACACCTGGCTGCGCGGTGTCTGGGGCAAGCAGGTCATCGCCGGCCAGACCGACCTGACGTGGAAGGATTCGATCGACATGGCAGAGCGCGTGCGCGCCGACACCGGCAAATCCCCCGCGCTGATGGGTTATGACTTCATGAATTACGGCATGACGGGAGCCGATGGACTGCGCCAGACCGAGGAAGCGATCGCCTTCGCCAACAAGGGCGGCCTGGTGACCTTCCACTGGCATTGGCGCGATCCGGCGTTGCTGAAAACGGACCAGGTCAACAACGCCCGCTTCTACGCGCGCGAGCCCGACCCCAACGCCAACACCGGCTTTACGATCCCGGTCGCCAATGGCGCGCTCGACACCAGCAGCGCGGCCTACCGCCAGATCAACGACGGCATCGATCTTATCGCGGTCCAGCTCAAGCGGCTGGCCGACGCCAACGTCACGGTGCTGTGGCGCCCGCTGCACGAGGCGTCCGGCAACAACGGCGACGGCTGGTTCTGGTGGGGCCGCACCCGCGCCGATGGCGTGCCGCAAGCCTACGCCAACGTCCTGCTGTGGCGCCATATGTACGACCGGCTGGTCCGGGTGCACGGCCTGCACAACCTGATCTGGGTCTGGAACGGCCAGGACCCGGCCTGGTATCCGGGCGACGACGTGGTCGACATCAGCAGCTTCGACATTTACGACACCGCCGACAACAAGACCTACGGGTCGCAGATCGCCAAGTACCGGCAGACGGCACAAGCGTCGGCCGAGAAAAAACCGATCGCGCTGAGCGAGAACAGCTACATCCCGGACCCCGACAAGATCCAGGCCGACGGTGCCTGGTGGCTGTGGTTCCTGGTGTGGAACGATGGCGACGGCCCGGCCGGCGTAAGCTCGTCCAACAATTTCTGGACCGGCGAGTACTACAACACCAACGCCCACAAACGCAAGGTGTACAACCATCCCAATGTGATCACCCTCGACCGGATGCCGCGCTTCTAGGCATAGAGAACTTCTCAAATGCTGCGCTGTGATGCAGAATGGCAGGGCTTGTTTACCCTGCCGAGAGGAAATCCATGAAACCAGTCGTCGCGCTGAGTCTAGCGCTGGCATGTGCCGTCCCCGCCGTTCCAGCCCTGGCCCAGACCCAAGGTCACGCCCCTACTCCAGCCACGGCCAACACGGCCAGCGCCACCACGGCGGCCAACACGGCAGCGGCGGCGGCCGGCGCCGATCCGGTCGCCGCGCTGGTCGGCCAGCTCGATCTGGAAAAGTACAAGGCCACCATCAAAAGCCTGACCCGCTTCGGCGACCGTCGCCAGGGGACCGAGCGCAACCGCCAGGCGCTCGACTGGATCGAGGCCCAACTGAAATCCTACGGCTGCGCCAACACCGAGCGGCTGCAATACCAGTACACGCAAGCGGCGCCCGGCGATCCGGCGCCGAAGCGCGCGCCCGGCATCGCCAGCGGCGGCGCCGGTGGGCCGCCGGGCCAGGGCGGCAGCACCTTGTTCGGCAACCGCATCGCCACCGGCGTCAACAACGATCCGATGCTGCAGCCCGACGAGAAACTGCGCGCGCTCAACGCCGAGCAAACGCCGGTCGGCACCTCGCAGCGCGAGAACGTCTACTGCACCAAGGTCGGCGCCAAAAACCCGGAGGAAATGTACATCGTCAGCGCGCACATGGACGGTATCGGCTATGGCGAGGCCGCCAACGACGACGGCTCCGGCACCGCCCTGGTGATGGAATTGGCGCGCATCTTCAGCGCGCCGGGCGTCGAGACCGACCGCTCGATCCGCTTCATCTTGTGGAACAACGAGGAAAGCGGCTTGAACGGCGCGGCCGCTTACGTCAAGCAACGCAAGGATTTGCAGGGGATCGAATCGCCGAAGGGGTCGGGCAAATACCCGGAGCCGAAGTGGCTGGGCGTGATCCAGCACGACATGATGCTGTTCGATCACGGCATGCCGTTCCAGAAGATCGACGGCTATGGCAAGCCAGTGGTCGACGAGCACGGCAAACCGGTGTTCGTGGCGCCGCCCGAGCAGCGCCTGGAGGCCGACGTCAACATCGAATACCAGTCGGTCTCGAAGCAGGCCGAGGCTTCGTCGAAACTGGCCTGGGCCTTCCGCGCCGCCAACGACAAGTACGCGACCCACTACCCGGCCGCCGTCGGCTTCCACATGACCAACACCGATTCGACGCCGTTCATGGATCTGGTGCCGTCGATCTCGCTGCGCGAAAATGAACGTGGCCAGCAGATCGGCGCCGGCTGGGACCCGCACTGGCACCAGCCGACCGACCTGTATAAAAACTTCTCCGACAAGGACTTCATGCTGGGCCTGAACGCGGCCCAGACCACGCTGGCCGGCGTGGCCCAGCTGGCCGGGGTGCGGGTCAGGAAGTGACCCGGAAGTGACCCGCCGCAACTACCGCCGCAACGACAACACTTACTGCGCCATGTAGTTCTGCGAGCGCGGTCCGTACAGCAGGCCGCTGCCGCTGCCGTTGCTGCCCGATAGCAGGCGGGCGCTGGCGACGCCGGCGATCGGATGCGAGGCGTCGGTGGTGCTGTTGATGATCTGCTTGACGGCCGCCGTCACCAGGATGCCGATCAAGCCGCCACCGCCGTTGTTGCCGCCCTCGTTGCTGGCCGCGCTGGCCGTGCCGGTCCACAGCACCGTGCCGGTCTTCAGATCGACCAGTTTGGCGTCGACCGACACCTGGATCACGCTGTTGATGACGGTGTAGGCGGCGCCGTACTTGGAGATGGTGATGTACAGCCCGGCGTCGGCGCCGAAGATCTCTTGCAGCTTCTTCGGATCGACGCCCTGGATATCGGCCGCGCTGGTCAAGCCGTTTTGCTTGAAGGTCTCGGCCACCACCGCCACCGGCAGCACGTAGTAACCGGCCTCGGCCAGCGGATACGTCACTTGCGCGTAGACGCTGTTGCCGGCGTTGATTTCCGGCGAATTGTTCAGCGGCGGCAGCACCACGATCGAGCGCGGCTTGGCCGACTTGAGCGCGGTGTAGTCATACGCCGGACCCTTGGTGGCGCAGCCGAACAGGAACACCGCCGACGCCAGGCAGGCGGCCAGTTTCAGAAAACGCGCCATCATAATTTCTCACCCTTTTTCATTTTACCCAACAGGAAGTCCATGTACGCGGCCGATTCCGGGAACAGCTTTTTCTCGTCCTCGAATTGCGTAACCACCTGGTCCGGCTTGCCCGCCACCGAATACAGCATACCCAAATGGGCGTGGAAGCCCGGCGGCGCGCTGGCGCCCTTGGCGCTGATGGTTTGCAGGTCTTTTTCCATCGCGGCGATTTGCTGCTCCGGGCTCTCGCCCTTGAGGTATTGATACACCTGCGGCTGGTAGCCTTCCCACTGGTACATGGTCTTCGGCGGCGTGGCACAGCCGGTCAGCACGCCGGCGACCAGCGCCAGCAGCGCAATACGCTTAAAATTCTTCGTCGGTTTCATCGTGGGCCTTATTGTTTTTTCAGCGCGCCGGCTTCGACGCCGGCAACCAAACGCTCGACCGCTTCGCGCATCGCCAGATCCAGCACCTTGCCGTTGAGCGTGGCGTCGTAGCTGGCGGTGCCGCCGAAGCCCAGCACTTCGCGGTTCGACAGACTGAATTCGCCGGCGCCCTGGCTCGAATACACCACTTCCGACGTCGCGATATTGACCACGTTGAGCGTGACCTTGGCGTAGGCCACCTGGGTCTTGCCACGGCCGGCGAGGCCGAACAGTTGGTGGTCGCCCACTTCCTTGCGGCCGAACTCGGTCACGTCGCCGGTGATGACGAAATCGGCGCCCTTAATGTTCTGGCCCTGCTTCTTGTACTCGGATTCCTGCTTGAGCTCGGACATATTGTCGCGGTCGAGCACGTTGAAGCGGTTGGTCTGCTGCAGCTGCGCGATCAGGATGGTTTTCGACTGGCTGCCCAGACGATCGACGCCGTCCGAGAAGATGCCGCGCATGAAGCTGGAACGGTTGTCGAACTTGCCGACGGCGACCAGCGTGCGCGGGCCGACGTACGGTCGCGCGGCGCTGGCGACGGCCGGCACTTCGATGGCGCGCGACGATTCGGTGGCGCAACCGGCCAGCCCCGAGGCGATCAGCGCGGCCGCCAGCAGTGTGCCCGTTTTGAGAGTGTTCATAGTGACCCTAAGTGATGGATTCGACCGAAGTCATCTGCAAATTAATTTTGCATGTAAATTTCTTCGCGGCAATTATAAGGGATTGTGTCTCAGTGGAAACTATCCAATTGTCACTACCAAACTAATAGCGCAGAGACACGTAGGTCGGATTAGCCGACACGGCGTAATCCGACATGTCCCGCCGACGGCGCTCGGCGGATTACGCTGCGCTAATCCGCCCTATGAATTTCCCGGGTTTATCTGGGTTCCGGGCTTTTTTTAGCCCAGGTTCGGGGCCACCGCTTGCAGCACGATTTCGCGCAGGCGCTGCGCCAACGGCGCGAGCTGCGCCTCCGATTGCAGCAGGCTCAACCCGATGTGCGGCAGCGGCGGCAACGCCGACGATTCGAGCATCCGCACTGTGGCCGGCATGCCGACCGGCGTGCGCACCGTCACGCCCAGGCCGGCGGCGACGGCCGCCCACACGCCCGACAGGCTGGTGCTGGTGAAGGCGATGCGCCAAGCGATGCCGGCGCGGTCCAGCGCCTCGATCGCCGCCGAGCGCATCAGGCAGGGGGCGTCGAGCATCACCAGCGGCAACGGGGTGCCGGCGTCGTGGATTGGCGCCCCGACGTGTGCCCCGGCTAGCCAGCGCATCGGCACTTGGCCCAGGCGATGCGCGTACGGCCAGTTGCCGGTGCTGTCCCAGGCCAGCGCCAGATCGAGCTGGCCGGCGCCGATCTGTTCGATGAGTTGCGCGTTGCGCCCGACCCGCGCCTCGATGCTCACCTGCGCATGCGCGCGGGCGAAGCGGCCCAGCACCTCGGTCAGCAGATGCTCGCCGAAATCCTGCTGCATGCCGAGGCTAACGCTGCCGGCCAGGTCGGCGCCGCGCAGCGCCGTCACCGCTTCATCGTTGAGCTCCAGCAGCCGGCGCGCGTAGGCCAGCAGCGTTTCGCCGGCCGGCGTCAGTTCCATGCCCCGCCCGGCCTTGCGCAGCACCGGCGCATCCAGCTGCTCCTCCAGCTTTTTCATCTGCGCGCTGACGGCGGAAGTGGACCGCCCCAGCCGGTCGGCAGCCTTGGCGAAGCTGCCCAGCTCAACGCCGGTGGCAAAGGTGCGCAGCACATCCAGGTCGAACGTAATCTTCCGCATGACAGTCCCGATTTATCGAATGATTGATTCCAATATTCCCGATTTTCAGTATTAACTTAGTCGTGTATCGTCAAGCTGTCAATCAAACAAACGGAGGACATCATGCCCATGACCCGCATCTCACTACTGAAAGGCAAACCGGGCGACGAATGGTCGTTCAGTGACGGCGCTCCCGCCGCGCCGCTGCTGCCAGGAGCCGGATCATGATCGCCATGCAGTACAGCTTCGTGCTGCCGGCCGATTACGACATGGCGATCGTGCGCGAGCGCATCGCCACCAAGGGGCCGCTGCTGGATAATTTACCGGGGCTGGTGTTCAAGGCCTATCTGCACGCCGACCGCGCCGCATCGGCGGAGAACCTGTACGCGCCGTTTTATCTGTGGCGCGACGCGGAGTCGATGTACGGCTTTCTCCATGGCGCCGGGTTTGCCGGCGTGGCGCAAGCGTTCGGATGGCCGTCGGTGCGGACCTGGACGCCATGGCATGCGACGGTCGGCGATGACGTGCGCGACGCGCGCCATGCGACACGCGGCGTCGAGACGATCGCGCCCTACAGCGATCTGGCGGCGCTGCGTGAAGCTCAGGAAGCCTGGGCAAAGCAAGCGCGCGAGCGCGGCGCGCTGGCGGTGGTGATCGGCTTCGAGCCGGTGACGTGGACCATCGTGCGGTTTTGCCTGTGGCGCGATGCGCAACCGGCCGGCGCCACATTGCACGAGCAGCATTACCAAGTGGGCCACATCTCGGCGCCGTAGGTGAAAGTCGATAGCGGTGGCGGCTCGTGGCGGATTACGCCGTCCGGCTAATCCGCCAAGCTCAGTCGCCAGCCTACGCGGCGCTGGGCGCCTGCAACCGCAACGCCGCCTGCGCCAGCTGCTCGCCGTCCATGCGCGACGCCGCCGTTTTCAGATAACGCTCGGCGGCGCCGAAGCCGCCGCGTTCCGCCTTCGCCAGCCATAGCCACGCCTGCGCCACATCGGCACGCACGCCCTGCCCCACCAGATACATCAACCCCAGATTGAACTGCGCGCGCAAATGCCCCTGCCCGGCCGCCTGCCCATACCAATGGTGCGCCTGCGCGTAATCCTGCGCCATGCCCTGGCCGTTGTCGTAGCGCAGACCCAGCGCGAACTGCGCCAGCGTATGGCCCTGCGACGCCGCCTTCGCGTACCAATCGTTGGCCTGCGCGCTATC
The DNA here is from genome assembly GCA_036387635.1 of Duganella sp. Classification (GTDB taxonomy): domain Bacteria; phylum Pseudomonadota; class Gammaproteobacteria; order Burkholderiales; family Burkholderiaceae_D; genus Rugamonas. The sequence goes on along the minus strand of DASVTJ010000441.1, from coordinate 2,169 downwards.
GGGCTGCGGCCCGTCGTCGCGATCGAACAGCAGCGCGAGGTGGTACTGCGCCGCCGCGTAATCCTGCTCCGCCGCGCGCCGGTACCACGCCATCGCCTGTCGCAAATCCTTCGGCACTCCTCGTCCCGTCTCGTGGCGCAGACCGAGATCGAACTGCGCCCGCAGATGCCCCTGGTCGGCCGCCTTGCGATACCAGTCCAGCGCCTTTTGCTCGTCCTGCGCCACGCCGTTGCCGGCGTCGTACAGCATTCCGAGATGATACTGCGCGCCCGGGAAGCCCTGCTCCGCCGCCTTGCCATACCAGTGCCGCGCCAGCTCGTAATCCTGCGCCACGCCCTGCCCGTGGTCGTAGCGCAGGCCCAGATTATTCTGCGCCCCCGCGTGCCCCTGCCCGGCCGCCTTGCGATACCAGTCCAGCGCCTTCTGCTCGTCGCGCGGCACGCCCTGGCCGTTGTCGTAGATCAGGCCCAGATTGAACTGCGAGCTGGCGTGATCCTGCTCGGCCGCGCGGCGATACCACAGGATCGCCTTCTGGCTGTCCTGCGCGATGCCGTCGCCCTTGTCGAAGCGCAGCGCCAGATTGAACTGGGCCGGCGCGTAACCCTGCTCGGCCGCCTTGCGGTACCACGACATGGCCTGGCCGACGTCCGCCGTCACGCCCTGGCCGTTGTCGTAGCGCAGACCGAGGTTGAACTGCGCGCGCGGGTAGCCCTGCTCGGCCGCCTTGCGATACCAGGCGATGGCCTGCTTGACATCCTGCGGCACGCCTTTGCCGGTGTCGTACATCATGCCCAGATTGTTCTGCGCGCCGGCGTCGCCCTGCTCGGCGGCCTTGCTGAACCAGTACATGGCTTTTTGCGTGTCGGCGTCCACGCCCTGGCCCTTGGCGTACAGCCAGCCCAGGTTGTACTGGGCGGCGGCATAGCCCTGTTGCGCGGCCAGCTGGTACCACGCCGCCGCCTCCTGGTAATTCTGCTCGACGCCCTGGCCCTTCTGGTGCATCACGCCCAGGTTGTACTGCGCGTGTTCCAGTCCCTGCATGGCCGCCTGGCGATACCAGACCACCGCCAGCTGATAGCTTTGCGCCACGCCCTGGCCGTTGAAGTACATGAAGCCCAGGCTATGCTGGGCGTTGGCGGTACCGCGCTCGGCTAACTGCTTTACGCGCAGGAATTCGGCTGTGTGCTTGGTCCCCGCTGCCTTGGTGGCATCGGCGCCGTCAGGCGTGTATGTCGTCATGCTGTTTCAGTGATTGGCGCGGCGGGCGGCGCGGCTGGCGGCGCGGCGTGTCCATGGGCGAGGCGGTGCTGATCCTGCAGCACGTCGATGAAGCTGGGCAGCGAGATCGGGCGATGGTACAAATAGCCCTGCATCGTGGTGCAGCCGTTGGCCTGCAGGTAGCGCGCCTGGACGTCGGTTTCCACGCCTTCGGCCACCAAGTGCAGGCCGAGGCCACGGGCGATCGAGATGATCGCCAGGATCACCGGGTAGTGGCCGTTCTCGTCGTGGATCTCCTTGACGAACGACTGGTCGATCTTGATCGTGTGGATCGGGAAGCGGTGCAGGTACGACAGCGACGAATAGCCGGTGCCGAAATCGTCGATCGCCACCGACACGCCCAGCTGGCAAAGCTTGTTCAGCTGCTCGATCGCGTAATGCGGATTGCGGATGCAGATGTTCTCGGTGATCTCCACTTCGATCTGCGCCGGCGAGATGCGGTAGCGCGTCAGCGCGTCGCGCATCTTCTCGAAAAAATCGCCACGGTCCAGGTATTGCGGCGACAGGTTCAGCGACAGGCGGATCGCCTCGCCGCCGGCGGCGTTCCATTGCAGCAGATCGCGGCACAGCGCGCCCAGCATCCAGTCCGAGATCGGCAGCATCAAGCCGTTTTCCTCGGCGAACGGCAAAAACTCGCCGGCCGACAGCAGCCCGCGCTGCGGATGGTTCCAGCGCATCAGGCCCTCGGCGCCGATGATGCGGCCGGTGGTCACGTCGAGCTGCGGCTGGTAGTACATTTCCAGCTCGTTGAGCTCCAGCGCCTTGCGCAGGCTTTGCTCCAGCGCGATCTTCTGGTGCGACGCGTCGAGCATCGAGTTGTGATAGAAGCTGTGGCCGTTCTTGCCCAGCGCCTTGACCTGGTACATGGCGATGTCGGCGTGGCGCAGCAGC
>DASVTJ010000440.1:0-2652 GCA_036387635.1 Duganella sp. | reverse complement strand
GTGCTGCCGTGGGTGCAAGGCGAAGGCATGGGCATCCGCCTGCTGCGCTACTTCCTGCTGGCCTTCCCGGCCAGCGCGGTGCTGATTTTGCTCACGGCGATACTGTCGGCCGGCATCCGCTGGACCGTGCTGCCACGCCTGGAGCCGGGCCGCTTCGCTGTCCACAGCAACACCTACTGCGCCAAATGGCTAGTCAGCCAGATTCAGGAATCGAGCCTGCAAGTCCTGCACGGCATTTACGCCACCGTCTTCGCGCCGTACTGGTATCGCCTGCTGGGCGCCAAGGTCGGCAAGGACGCGGAAATCTCCACCGCATTGGGCGTGGTGCCGGACATGCTGACGCTCGGCGACGAGACCTTCATCGCCGATGCGGTCATGCTGGGCGACGAGGAAATCGACGGCGGCTGGATGATCATGCAGCCGACGGTGATTTCGCACCGCAGCTTCGTCGGCAACGGCGCCTACATCCCGGACGGCACCGTGCTGCCGGAGCAGGTGCTGATCGGCGTGCACTCGCGCGCGCCGCGCAACGCCCAGATGAACAGCGGCGACACCTGGCTCGGCTCCCCGCCGATCAACCTGCCCGCGCGCGAGCAGACCAGCGGATACCCGGAATCGCTGACGTTCCATCCTTCGCCGCTGCGCCGGCTGGGGCGTGGCCTGATCGAGGCGTTCCGCATCGTCGCGCCGCACGCGCTGGTGATCGCGGTCGGCTACACCTTGGTGATGGAAGTAATGCCGGCGGCCGGCGCCGGCCGTTGGGCCGAGGTGGTGTGGGATCTGACCCTGGCGGGGCTGATCTACGGCGTGGGCAATTACGTCTTCGTGGCGCTGCTCAAATGGCTGCTGATCGGGCGCTATCGCAAACAATCGGAGCCGATGTGGACCCCGTTCGTGTGGCTGTCCGAGGGTGTGACCAATCTATACGAAGGCATCGCCGTGCCGAACTTCATGCGCTACCTGCGCGGCACGCCCTGGCTGCCGATCGCCTTCAATCTGATGGGCGCAAAAATCGGCAAAGGCGTCTACATGGATACCACCGACATCACCGAATTCGATTGCGTGCGCATCGGAGACCACAGCGAACTCAATGCCCTGACTTGCCCGCAGACGCACCTGTTCGAGGACCGCGTGATGAAGATCGACGAAGTGACGATCGGCGCGCGCGTCTATATGGGGCCGCGCAGCGCGGTGCTGTACAGCGCCGTCGTCGGCGACAACGCGCGGCTTGGCGCACTGACCCTGGTGATGAAGGGCGAGCACATTCCGCCCAACGGTAACTGGGCCGGTTGCCCGGCCGCGCCGGCGCGCGCTTGACCGCAAGGCGCACGATGAACACAATGAACACGCCTTCCTCCAACCCGACCCTGGTGAAGAATAGAACATGACGACCTTACAAAATCCTCTCGCGGCCAGCAAAAAGACTTCGATCGCACTTGGCCTGATGGTGGTTGCCATGGCCACCCCCGTCTTCGCGGCCGACTGCGGCGCCGACAAACTCGGCACGGTGCGCACGATTACGCTTCCACGGGAAGGCGCGCTATACGGCACCAACCAGCATGGCCCCCTGCCGCTGAAAAAAGGCGAAGTGGTGCTGACCTTCGACGACGGCCCGGCGACGGCGACCACGCCGCAAGTGCTCGACGCACTGGCGGCCCAATGCGCAAAAGCGACATTCTTCATGCAGGGAGATAAACTGAGGCAGTCGCCGGACCTGGCGCGTCGCGTCGTCGCCGAAGGCCACTCGGCCGGTATGCACAGCGATACGCATCCGCACCTGTCGCAACTGAGTCCCGCCGATCAGCTGGAGGACCTGCGACGGAACCAGGCCGCCTACCGCGCCGCCTTTGGCGTGGACGCGCCGGCGTATCGGTTTCCATTCCTGGAACAGACGCCGACGATGCTGGCCGCGCTGAAGTCGGATGGCGTGACCGTGATGTCGATCGATCTGGGCATCAACGACTGGCTGCCGGAGGACACCACCGACATCCTGACCGCGCGCCTGACCGCGAGTCTGGCCAAGGCCGGCGGCGGTATCATCCTGATGCACGACGCGAACGGCCCCACCGCCAAGGCCCTACCGGCGCTACTGAAGCTCTTGAAGGACCAGCGCTATCAGGTGGTCCACCTGGAGTGGGAAGCGAAAAAGACGAATTAAGCCGAAGGCGCGTCGAGGAAGAAGATGGCGAAGGCCTTGGCCGGCGCCTTTTCGGTCGGCTTGTCGATCTGGACCTGGGCGCAATCCTCGACCACCAGGCTGCGCCAGTTGCCGACGCCGGCGTTGGCGAAGGCCGTATGCGCCTTCGAACCCAGGCTGATGTCCAGCGCCAGCCGCGCATTGCGTTCGCCCGTCTTGGCGTAATTAACGCCGCGCAGCTCGAAACCGTAGGCGGTCAGCCAAGGTTCCCACAGGCCGCTCTCGACGCCCTGCACGATCCGGTCCAGCATTTCCCACAGTGGCAAGCCCTTTTTCACCACCGCCCGCAGGACCGCCAGCGACGGCGCCAGGCGCGCATCGGTGCTGCGTTTGCCGGCGCCGCTCTCGCCGATCGCCTTCAATTCCTTCGAAAACGCCGCATCGCGCTCGGTGTAATCGCGCATGCGCGAATACATCTCCGCGTTGAGGAAAGGATTGGGGGCGCGGCCGACTGG
>DASVTJ010000439.1:0-10356 GCA_036387635.1 Duganella sp. | reverse complement strand
CCTTCTTCGGGCGAGGCGGCGCGCAGCGCGTCGATGTCGTGCAGCGAGAACAGCACGTCGAGGGCGATGGCGACGGCCGCGTTGTCGTCAATAATCAGTACGGTAGGCATGGCGCAAGCATAACATCGTGGCGGCGGCTTTCAATCGTCATCGTTGGACTGGCGGCGTCAGACGCCGCGGGTGGCGGTGGCCGGCGAGATGGAGGCGGCGCGCCAGGCCGGCCCGTAGACGGCGGCCACGCCCAGCGCCCAGAACACGGCGGCGCCGGCGACCAGGTAGCCGGCCGGCAGGCGCGCCATTTCCAGTTGGCTCACCAGCAGCTGGTTCAGGCCCAGCGCCAGCAGCACGCCTGCCGCCACGCCGACGCTGGTGATGATCAGGTTCTCGGTGACGAAGTAGCGCAGGATGTCGACACGGCGGGCGCCCAGCGCGCGCCGCACGCCGATCTGCTTGCGCCGCTGCGTCACCCACAGGCTGGCCATGCCGACGATGCCGCTGGCGGTGACCAGCAACAGCAGCACGCTCACCGTCACCAGCATCCAGCCGAGCGCCACGTCGGCGCGGTAGCGCTCTGTGCGGTACTCGATCATGGTCTTGACGCGCAGGATCACCGGGGTCGGGGCGGCGGCACGGATAGCGGCTTGCGCGGCGGCGATCACCCGATCGAGCTGGCCTGGTTCGGCGCGCACCGTGTAGTCGCTGTTGTCGTAGCCGGTGCGGCGCGCCGGCAGCAGCAGCGACATCTCTCCCCTGATGCCGGGCTGCGCCGCTGGCGACTGCAGCTGCTCGACCACGCCGACGATGCGCAGCGCCGGCGCCGTCTCGCCGAGGCCGATGTACATGGTTTTACCCAGCACGCTGACGGCGCCCGGCCACAGCTTGGCGGCCAGCGCCCGCGTGATGATGGTCGTCGGCGGCAGCGTGGTGTCGCTGGTGGTGTCGATTTCGACGATATCGTTGGGCAGGAAGTCGCGCCCCTCGACCAGCCGCAGGCCCCAGGTTTTAATCAGTGAATCGGGCGAGACGTACAGCGTCGACTGCGACGACACCGCAGTCTGGCGGCGGTCGGCGCTGACCCCCATAACGGTGGAAGAGCGCGACAGCGGCGTTTGCGAAACGTCTGCTACCGACAGCACGCCTGGCACGGCGCGCAGCAGGGCGGCTTCGCGGCGCTGGGTCGCCAATTGTTCCTGGTGGCCGCCCGGTTGCAGGTGGCTCACATTGAGTGTGAAAACATGGCGTTCGTCGGCCACGCCGCTGGCACGCGCGGCCACTGCCTGGCGTTCGTGAACGATGTGGATCGCGTTGGCCAGGATGGCCAGGCTCAGCGCAACTTGCACGGCGACAAGCAATGGCCCGGTTTTATTGCGCAGCAGCGCGGACAGGATGGGACGGGTTTCCATGATCGGTTCTTTCTCGCTCGCTTATTGAGATATTTACTGAGATTTTTATTGGGATTTGAGTTGCATCGCCGGCGTGATCTGGCAGGCGCGCCAGGTGGGCAGCAGGCCGGCCAGCACCGCCGACAGCAATGCCATGGCGAACGTGGCCAGCAGCATGATCCAGTCCATGCGCGCCACCACGGCCAGCGTTTCCGATTGCATGGCGATCAGCGTCAGCGCGCCGAGCGCCAGGCCCAGGCCCAGCAGGCCGCCGGCCAGGCCGACGACGGTGCTCTCGATCAGAAACTGGCGGAAGATGTCGCGGCGGGAGGCGCCGAGCGCGCGGCGGATGCCCACCTCGGCGGCGCGCACCGAGAACTTGGCCAACAGCAGGCCGATCGTGTTGACCAGGCACAGCGCCAGGAAGGCTGACGCCAGCCAGGCCGACAGCCGGGTGTCGTTGCCGACCACGTTCTTGTGGTCGAGCCATTCGCGCACATCGTACAGCTTGACCGGGGCCGGGCGCGGCAGCCGGCGCAGCTTGCGCTGCTCGGAGACGTAGCTGGCCATGTAGCTTTGCAGCGCGGCGCGTTCGCCGGCGTTGCCGGTCTCGAACCAGAACTGGATCCAGGTGCATTCGGAGTCGAGGAAGGCCTGGCGGCCGACGCCCATTTCGCCGGAGCAGCCGATATTGCCGGCGAGCCGCAGGTCGTGGCGCACGGCGCTGGCGAACGGCACGTAAAAGCCGTCTTCGTTGCCGAAGCTGCCTTCGTCGTTGCCGTCGAGGTGGTGGAAGCGCGGTAGCACGGTCCACTTGTCGAGTACGCCGACGATCTGGAACTGCTGGCCGCCGATGGTCATGCGCCGGCCGACCGCTTCGGTGTCGCCATAGAGTTTTTGCGCCAGCGCGCGGCTCAGCACGATGACGTCGGCGGCTTTTTTGTCCTCGGCCGGGCTCCAGCCCTGGCCCTGGCGCAGCGGCGCATCGAACATGTTGAAAAAATCGCTGGTGACGGCCGAGCCTTGGACGTTGAATACGCCCAGGTCCTTGCGCGCCGGTTCGACCGCCAGGTTCACGCCGAAGATCGCGGTGCGCCGCGCGCCGCCGCCGCCGGCGAGCAGGTTGACGGTGTCGCGGTAGCTCAACTGGTCGTCGTTGGCCTTCTGGCCTGCGGTGTAGCCCTCGATCGGGCCGTTGTCGAACTGCGGCACGAACAGGCGGTCGCTCTTGGCCGGGATCGGGTCGCCCGACATCACGTGCAGGATCGTCAGCGTGGAGATGCTGGCGGCCACGCCGATGGCCAGCGTCAGCACCATCAGCGCCGTCAGCGCCGGATTGCGGCGCAGGCTGCGCAGGCCAAGCAGGAAGTAGTAGTGGAACATGGCGCTGTCCTTATGCGACTTGCGAGGTGTCGGCGGCGCCGGCGCCGGCTTTGGCCTTGGCGTCGAACAGCGACGGTCCTTTGCGCACCAGGTCCGAAACCTGGCCGTCGATGATGTGGACGTTGCGCTGCGCGCGCACCGCCAGCTCGGGATCGTGGGTAACCATCAGGATCGTGGTGCCGCTGGCGTTGATTTCCTCCAGCAGCTCCATCACGCCGCGCGCCATTTGCGTATCGAGGTTGCCGGTCGGTTCATCGGCCAGCAGCAGCTTGGGCGAGCCGGCCAGCGCGCGCGCGATCGCCACGCGCTGCTGCTGGCCGCCGGACAGCTCCGCCGGATAGTGCTTCATGCGCGAGGACAGGCCGACCTTGGCCAGCGCGTCCTCGATGCGCTCCTTGCGCTCGGCGGCGTTGAAGCCGCGATAGCGCAGCGGCACGTCGACATTGTCGAACAGCGACAGGTCGGGAATCAGGTTGAAGCCCTGGAAAATGAAGCCGAGTTTTTCGTTGCGCAGGCGCGAGCGGGCGTTGTCGTCCATACCCTTGACGTTGACGCCGTCGAGGATATATTCGCCGTCGGTGAATTCCTCCAGCAGGCCGGCGATGTTGAGGAAGCTGGTTTTGCCGGAGCCGGAAGGACCGGTGACGGTGACGAATTCCCCCTGCTTGACGTTGATCGCGAAGCCGCGCAGCGCGTGCGTTTCGATCAGGTGGGTGCGATAGACTTTGCTCAGGTTTTGCATGCGCAGCATGGTTGCTTCCTTCGGGTTGATTTAATTGTTGATGGAGACGCGGGCGGCGTTCTCGAACGTTTCGCTGCCGGCGACGACGATCTTGTCGCCCTGTTTCAGGCCGCCGAGGATCTCCACCGCCGACACGCTGGTGGCGCCCATCTTGATCGGCGTGCGGATGGCGACGCCGTCGCGCACCACGTAGGCAAAGCGGCCGCCCTCGGATTCGACGAACGGGCCGCGCTGCACCATCAACGTATCGGGCTTTTCATCGATCAGCAGGCGCGCGCTGACACGCTGGTTCTGGCGCAGGCCGGCCGGCTGCGCGCCGGTGAAGCGCACCCGCGCCAGCACCTGGTTCTTGACCACCTCCGGCGACAACGCCGACAGCTTGCCGGGCGCGGTGCCGGTGCCGACGTTGATCTCGGCGCCCATGCCAAGGCCGATGTCGGCGACGTAGGTCTCGGGCACTTCCAGTTCGACCTCCAGCTTGGACAGGTCGACCAGCGTCATCAGCGGCGTGTTGAGCGGCACCACGCTGCGGTTGGCGACCGACAGCGTGCCGATGAAACCATCGACCGGGGCGCGCACCGTCAATTCGTCGACGCGGCGCTGGGCGTTCGACAGCACCATACGCTGCTGCTCGAGCTGTTTGATTTTCGAGGTCAGCTCCAGCGCCACGTTGTCGCTTTCCAGTTCTGCCGCCTGGCCGGCGTGACGGGCGCGGATCTGGGCCGAGTTCAGCGCGTCCCTGGCCTTCTGGTAGTCGACCTTGGCGACGATGCCGTCGTTGGACACGGCGTCGTAGCGTTCCAGCGTGCGCTGCGCCGACAGCCGGTCGATTTCAGCGGTGTCGGCGTCGCGCCGGGCCAGCAGCTTCTGTTTGCGCGCCAGGATTTTCTGGCGCTCGACGTCGGCTTCGATCTGCGCGTAGGCCGACTGTTCGCGTTTGAGCGCGTCCGACAGGTCGGGCGATTCGAGCACCGCCAGCACGTCGCCCTTTTTGACTGTGTCGCCGGCGGCCGCCTTGAGCGTGACGGTGGCCGGCGAGGTCGAATACAAGGTCGGGCTGATGGCGGCGACGATGCGGCCGTTGACGGCGGCGTCGCGGATCAAGGTGCCGCGTCCGACTTCGGCGATGCGCAGGCGCGCCATGCTGACCGAATGCTCGCTGCCGCCCCAGGCGTGCAACAGGTAGTAGGCCAGCGCCACCACGGCGACGGCGCCGGCGGCGAGGACGAGGCGGCGTGTGGCCGTCTGGCCCCTGGGGGCGGCGATGACGGCGTCTTGATGTGAGGTGTCGCGGATCATGATGGACTTTGATAACTGGATGACATCTTCTTTGCAGGATTCGTGCCACTTGCTAAGTGCTTGAATTAAAAGGGAACGGACGAGATCTGTCCGCTGTCCGGACTGTCCGTTTTCTCCGCCGCCGCGTCCGCTGCGATGTCCGCGCGACTTGATATCTTGCTAACTGTAACCATATGCTGTGCTGTCACCATTCCAACATCCGCCATGGACATCTTTTCTTCATTGACCCGTCTGCTGTCGCCCGCCATGCCGGATGCCGAAGGTGCCGCGCATCCCGATTATCGCGATTATCCCTTCGTGGCCAGCGACGTCGCGCTATATCACCGCACCTTGCATGGGCCGCGTGGCGCGCTGGACGCGCAAACCTGGGACGACATGCTGCTGCCGCAATACAGCGCCCAGCTGGCGCTGGGCACCAGCATCCTCGGGCAGCAGGAGCTTCACCGCCGCCTGCAAGCGAGGCCGGATGTGGACGCCGACGTCGAAGCGTCCGCCGCGCGCGTGCGGGCCTTGCTGGCGGACGCCGGACAGCGGCAGCATTTGCTGGCAGCGTGCGCCGGGATGCGCCGCGCCGACCACGACGCCAGTGAAGCCTTGTTCGGTCCCGAGATGGCGCCAACCCCGCGCTGGGCACGTTATCTGCCTTGGCTGCCGGTGGCGTTTTTGCTCTCGGCCGGGCTGGCACTGGTCAGCGGCCTGCTGCCTCTGTGGGGCGTGGTGCTGGCGCTATGGCTGTCGCTGTCCTTGATCCAGATGCGCTTTCACGAGGCGGCGGCGGAGTGGGGACGCGTCGTCGCCACGCTGCAGCAGATGCTGCGCGCGCATTCGCTGCTGGCGCGGATCGACCATCCGCTGGCCTTCGATTTCCGCGTCGATGCGGCGTTGGCCGGCAAGGTCAATCGCGGCATCAGCCGATCACCGCTTTCGCGCATGCCCGGCGTGAGCGACTACGGCGACTGGCTCTGGCTGCTGAATATCCGACATTACTTCAACAGCCGCGAGGTGGTGCGCGCCAACCGCGAGCTGCTGCGGGCCAGTTTTGAGCGCGTGGCGGCGTTGGAAGCCGACTTGACGCTGGCGCGGCATCTGGCGCAGACGGCGCGCTTTTGCTGGGCCGGGCGTGGCGATGGCGTGTTGCTGGAAAACGCCGTGCATCCGCTGCTGGCCGAGCCGGCGCCGCTGTCGTTGCCGCTGCCGCTGGCGCGACGCGGCGCGTTCATCTCGGGGCAGAACGGCATCGGCAAGAGCACCTTGCTGCGCACCATCGGGCTCAATCTCATCGTGGCGCGCGCGTTCGGCTTCGGTTACGCCAGCGCTGCCGTCACGGCGGCGCTGCCGGTCTACTCCAGCATGCAGAACGAGGACGCGCTCGAAGGCGGCGAGAGCCTGTACATCGCCGAGCTGCGGCGCGCCCAGGAGTTGCTGGCGCTGGCCGGGGAGGCGCCGGCGATCTTCATCATCGACGAGATTTTCCGGGGCACCAATCATCTGGAATCGATCTCGGCGGCGGCGGCCGTGCTGCATTCGCTGTCGGCATCGGGCTTGGTCATCGTCTCGTCGCACAATCTGGTGCTGGCGCCGTTGCTGGCCGATGTGCTGGCGCCTTGGTGCGTCAGCCGCGTGGACGGCGCCTTGCGGCTGGCGCCCGGCGTACTGAAGGAAACCAACGGCATTGCGCTACTGGCCTCGCGCGGCTTCGACGCCGCGATCTCGGCGAACGCCAAGCGCGTGCACGACTGGCTGCGCGATTACATGGCCCATCCGGCTGATGGCGAATCGCTGCTGGAATAAGCGCCGAGATCTGCAAAAATCATGGAAGGCCGGCGACCGAAAGTACCGCATTGTCAATGGAACGGATTACCGATAGCACGCGGCGCAATTTAAATGCCGGCATTGTCTGGGCGCTCACGGGTGTAGCTGCCGATCGCTGTGCCGTGCATTTCGGTTTCCGCTTCATAAGCCAGGCCAAGGCGTTTGGCAACGCGAAGCGATGATTCATTGGCTGAAGCGATGAGAGCACGAACCTTCGGTTCGCGTCGGATCTCGAGCGCATAATTCAAGGCTGCCGCCGCCGCTTCGTTCGCGAATCCTCGGCCCCAGAACGCACTATAGGTATTCCAGCCGAGCTCCATCACAGTGGATTCCTCGCGGAAGAACGCTCCGACATTGCCGACGAGTTGACCAGTCCGCCGTTCCTCTACCGCCCACCATCCAGCGCCATGTATGAGCCAGAGTCCCGCCTGTGAGCAAAAGATTCGCCATGCCGCATGGCGGTCTGCCGCACCCAAGTGGGCCGAGCTCACAGGATTTGCGAGATGAGCCGCAAACACGTCAAAGTCCTCGCGCCGATATTCACGAAGCATGAGGCGCTCCGTCTGGACGTGCGGAACGGAAGTGGTAAACGCGCTATTCATGAAGTCGCCTTTTTTTCATGCACTTTGGGGAATTCTCTGCTCAGCGACTACGTGGCCCATCCGGCCGGATGCGAATCGCTGCTGGAATAAAGCCGAAAACAAGCAAAAGTCAACGAACGTTATTTTCTTGACTCAGCTGGCCGATCCGCAGTTGGTCAGGGCCGCGCAAGTGGAGCGTGATCCGCAAAACGATGTCTTTCGACTTCCGGCGCAGCATCGCCATTTTTGAAGCGCACTTGGCTAACGTAGTCATCGCCATTGCATTTGTCCAAATCCTCATCAAAAACCATCTGGTCGTTTCTCCATACGCTGGCACGTACTCCGGTCCCGGCGCCACACATCCACATCGCGTTGTTCGCTCCTGGAATGCCTTCAAAACGAACCTTGTAGCGATCGCCGCCGATGTTGCATTTTCTTTCTACCACTTCAACCTTTTCCAAAAAATACGTCGAAGGGTTGAATTTCACCAAATCGGAAACACGCCATAAATCCATGCGTTTGGTCGGCGGATGATTGGGAAAGAATAAACCAATCTCGAGCGTAAGATTCCGGTGATGGCATTCCAGGCCCACAAGTGTGACGCCGTCCCTTTGTACTTGACGGGCATCGTACGTTGGAACCTCGGCGCTGCAAAGCGACGATGCAAGGAGCAGAAAAATCAATGGCAATGAACGAATCATATCTATCTTTTATAAATCGCAATTAGTAAATCCGCAGGTTTCCGCCACCAGCGACTTTGCCCGGAAGGTCTCTTTGTCGGTCGGCGCAGGCGTGGCCATCGGCTCGTTGCACAAAGATACAACCGCCATCTGTCATGCTGTTTCGCCGTACTAGCCTGGTTAAATGCCGAGACCAAACGAGAGCAGTATTACAAGCGCGTTATTGGTCGCATGGGCAGTCCAGGTGAATAGACTGGCACGCTTGAGTCCTTGGCGTGCGTTCGCAGCAAACAAAGTGGCCCATATCAGACCTGCTCCGAAAGTTACTACCCCCTGTCCAACACCGCCACCAGAAGCCATATGTCCGACGGAAAACAGCGCGGCGCTGCCCAACACCGCTATCGATGTCCGGGCGCCAAGCCACGTCAAAAGGCTGATTGGAACAAATTGGCCGATCAACGTCTCCCAAATTGGAGCCCAAATAATCCCGGCAAAGAAGGTGGCTACCCAGCCGCGCTCGAAGATTCCGCCTCCTGCAAGCCCGCCCATGTTGGCGCGGCCCATCAATGCAAACATCAGACCAGACAACAGCATCAGTAACGCCGCAGTGAATGCACCAACACCGACAGAGCGCGCAACGCCTACCACCAAATGATTTGTCATCCCAGCACAGATACTTGGAGATCGTAGCGAAGTTCATATCCAGGTTGTTTGTCGTTGCGTAAGCGCGCTATTCCGACAGGGGCATCCGTCCGCTTTTGGCGGTAATCGCGAGCGTGGGATGGCAAGCCCTGGATCGGACCGGTCGAATGAGCATAGCAGGTTGTCGAACCGGAAAAATCACACAGTGTCACATCATCAGTGGTTGACCAGCCGGCGGTACCCTTCGAATCGTACTTTTGATCGCGGAAATGTCAAATCTTTGGTATATTCGGCCTTCACACTATTGCAAATTGGCAATGATGGTTGATGCATAGGCGGGGGATGTGATGAAGAATTTGACGGTGCGGGCGAGTTTGTTGGGCGTGCTGTTGCTGTTTGCCGGCATGCTGGTGGTCGGCGCGGGCTTGGGTATTTATGCGTTGAAGCAGTCCAACCAGGCGATCGCGACGGTGCATCAGATTTCCTCGCAGGTCATTACCATCAACGACGCCTACAAGGACACCACGCGCACGCGCTCGGCCCTGACGCGCGGCTACACGATCGTCAAGGACGGCGGCGTCAAGGCCGACCGTGACGGCGCGCTGGCTAGCGCCAAAAAGTCGTATCAGCGCACGCTCGACTTCCTCGACAAATACGAGAAGGCGCCGGCCTACGTGGGCCAGGACGCGCAGCTGAAAGCGAGCCTGATCGAGGCCGGCCGCACGCAATCGCGCGTGCTCGAACGCGCCACCGCCGCGCTGGCGCAGGACGACACCGATACCTACAGCAAAATCAACAGCAAGGAGCTGACGCCGACCGGCGCGGCGTTCTCGGCCCAGTTGGAAAAATATCAGAAGCTCAGCGACGAACAGATCAACGACCTGATGGACAGCGGCGCCAGCGACTACACCATGGTCATGTGGCTGGTGGGCTTCGGTCTGGCGGCCGCGCTGGTGTTGGTGATTGGCGTGCACATGCTGCTCAAGTCGATCGTGCTGCGTCCGCTCGAGCGCGCCGTAGCGCTGCTCGATCAGGTGGCGCACGGCGATTTGACGGCAGATATCAGCGAGTCGGGCGACAACGAGATCAAGCGCCTGTTGATGGCGATCCGCCGCATGCAGCAGGATTTGCTGTCGACGGTGTCGCGCGTGCGCCGTGGCGCCAAGGTGATCGACATCGGTTCGCAGGAGTTGGCGGCCGGAAATATGGAGCTCTCTTCGCGCACCGAGACGCAGGCCAGCTCGCTGGAGGAGACCTCCGCCTCGATCGAGGAGCTCACCAGTACCGTCAAGCAGAACTCGGAGAACGCCCAGCACGCGCGCACGCTGGTGGAGGACGCGTCGAGCACCGCCGCCCAAGGCGGGGAGGTGATGCATCAGGTGGTGGCGACGATGAACGACATCAACGCGTCGTCGCGCAAGATCGTCGACATCACCGGCGTCATCGACGGCATCGCTTTCCAGACCAACATCCTGGCGCTGAACGCGGCCGTCGAGGCGGCGCGCGCGGGCGAGCAGGGTCGCGGCTTTGCCGTCGTCGCCTCGGAGGTGCGCAACCTGGCGCAGCGCTCGGCGGCGGCGGCCAAGGAGATCAAGCTGTTGATCGACCAATCGGTGGCGAAGATCCAGCTGGGCACCGATCTGGTCGAGCGCGCCGGCAACACGATGAACACTCTGGTGGGCAACGTCCACCAAGTCACGCAGATCGTCGGCGAGATCGCCCTTGCCAGCCGCGAGCAGAGCGAGGGCATCGACCAGGTCAACCAGGCGATCGCGCAGATGGACCAGGTCACGCAGCAAAACGCCGCGCTGGTCGAGGAGGCGGCGGCGGCCACG
>DASVTJ010000438.1:0-6370 GCA_036387635.1 Duganella sp. | reverse complement strand
CAAGGAAGTGGCGCGTTTCAATCTGTCGGTGCAAGGTCCGCACTCGGCGCAGATCATGGCCAAGGTGTACCGTCACAACGGTGAGTGGAAGATGCACGCGATCGGCGAAAACGGCAACGGCCGTACCTTCGACGACCTGCTGCCGCAGATCGCCGCGCACCTGTAATCGTTTTACCCGTAGTACCTTTAGTACCTTTAGTACCTTTAGTACCCGCAGTTGAAGCGCAGCACCGTACCGGCGGTGCTGCGCTTTTTTGCGTTAGAACGCGTGGCGGATGCCGAGGCTGACGATGGTGGTTTTAGCGTCGAGGTTCTGGCCGGCGCCGGCGAACAGCGGCACTTCCTGCGAACCCAGCGGCAGCAGCAGCGCGCCCGGACCGCCGGCGATCGGCAGCGGGGTGATCGCGCCGCGCACGATGTTGCCACGCTTGTCCTTGACGCCGCCGACCCGTGTGTACAACGCGGTGCGCTTGGAGAAGTTGTAGTCCAGGCCCACCATCAAGCCGCGCTCGCGTCCGCGCGTGTAGTTGGTGAAGCGCGTGTCGAGCAGGTGCGCGCTGATGTCGACCTGGCCGATGGCCTGCTTGATCGTCGCGCCCCAGGTGTTGACCACCGGATCGGCGTTGCCGCCCAGGTCGAACTTGCCCTGATGGCCGACGAAGGCGAACGTGGTGCCGGTGCTGGCCAGGATGTATTTGAACGAGCCCATATACGAGCGGTAGTTCTCGATATTAAACAGCGGCACCAAGGTGGTGCCCGAGACCACGCCCAGCGGCACACCGCCGAAATCGTTGCGGTGGTACGAGCCGAGCACGGTCAGGCTCTCGCCGCGCCAGGCCAGCATGGCGCCAGCCGCACGGCCGCGGTCGTCGGTGGTTTCGGCGCCCGCCGTCAGGCCGCCGACGATCTGCCCGGTCGTCGCCCCGGCCGCCGGCGTGGTGGCGGTAGGGAACGAGCGTGCCGCGCTGACGCCGTTGCCGACGCCGGCGTTGGTGGAGAACGACGCGATCGCCGTCCACGGCCCCTGTTTCACGGCGTAGCTGATCTGGTTGTCCTGGAACGTTTGCAGCGTGTTGACCGTCAGGCCGGCGCTGAACAGATCGGTGCTGCCGATCGCTTCCGGGGTCACCAGGTAATAGGCGATCAGCATCGGTGAGGCCTGGCGTCCGGCCTTGACCTCGCCGAACGGCGTGGTCAGCCCGACATACGCCTGGCGGCCGAACAGGCGGCCGTCGTTGGCCAGGCCGCCATTGTCGATCGTCAGGCCGCCTTCAAGCACGAACAGGCCGCGATAGCCGCCGCCCAGATCCTCGACGCCACGGATGCCGAAATTGCTTTGCCGCGTGTGCGACGGGCTCACGCGCACCGAGGTGCTGGCCGGGGAGGCGATGGCGTTGGGGATCGGCGTGGTGCCGCGCAGCCCGAACAGCGTGCCCTGGACGTTGCCTTCGCCCTTTTCGATGCGGTCGACGCCGACGTCGAGCGTGCCGTACAGGGTGACGGAGGATTGGGCGTGCGCCTGGCCCATGCCGGCGCCAATAATGGCCAGGGCGGACAGGCAGGCTGCGGATACGGCGGTTCGATTCATGTCTTGAGTCTCCTGATTTTTATCGTGGTTTTTATGGTGATGCTGATCATGTTCCTGCGCGCATGCGGCAGGCCGTTCGCGCGGCCACTTCCGTCGAGTTAAGTGTAGAACAACATTAGTATCGAATTCGATTGTTTTCGAGCGGGCACGCGGTTCCGTATGCAGAAAGTGCGTCCGGCGTGGCGCGAACAACACACTAGGCGGGCGCCGGCGGCGGGTTTTTCACCGTCCAGCACCGGGCGTGCCTGTGCCACGCACCAAGGCGGAAGTTGCCGCACGCGGCGGCGCGCATGGTCGCGCAGGTTTGTTACCAAACGGCGTGATCTTTGAGGCTATAATCTTGCTATGGAAAAACTAAAAGACATCTCGCAGATTATTACGCAAGCCTCGCGTGGCGAGTTGGTCTTTCCCACCAGCGTCAACGCGGCGTTGCGCCTGCAGCTGGCGCTGGCCGATCCCGATTGCGACACCGACGACGTGATCCGCAAGGTGCTGGCCGAGCCGTTGCTGGCGGCGCGCACGGTGGCCATGGCCAACGCGGCCATGTTCAACCGCGCCGGCGTGCCCGTCACCGGCGTGCGCTCGGCGGTGGCTCGGCTCGGCTTCCGCCACCTGTACACGTTGGCCGCCTCGATGGTGGTGCGCCAGTTCGGCAGCCGCATCCGCGACGCCGCGCTGCGCGCCAAGGCCGAGCAACTGTGGAGCCACACCGCGCACGTGGCCGCGCTCTCGCACGTGATCGCCCGCAAGCTGACCGGCGCCGATGCCGATACGGCCATGTTCGCCGCCATCGTGCACGAGGCCGGCGGCTTTTATCTGCTCGCGCGCGCCGACGACATCCCCGGCCTGCTCGACGATCCGGCCGACTGGATGGGCGCCGCCCACGAGATCATCACGCGCGAGATGATGCGCAAGATGGCCATTCCCGAGCCGGTCAGCCTGGCCATCGTGTCGCTGCGCGGCGCCACGCTGACGCCGCCGCCGCTGGGCCTGCGCGACACCCTGCTGATCGCCAAGCGGCTGGCGCCGGTGGCCTCGCCATTCGTGGCTGCGCCCGAGCACGCCAGCCTGGCCGGCTTCATCGACGACAACGCCGCGCTCGAGCAGATGCTGGCCGAATCGGCCGACGAAGCGGCGTCGATGAGCGCGGCGCTGCTGGTCTAGCGCGCCCTTTACGCGACGCCAATCGACCCTAAGACGATCATTTTTGCCGAAACTCTGGCAATATTCACATCGTCCACACGTCATCGGCGATAATGCCAAGAGTCGTCATACAACAATTTCAATGCCATGAGCTCAACCGCAGCAGCCTCCGCAGCAGTCCCCGCAGCAGACCCGTCGCCCGTCAGCCCGGCGCCCGTGCCGAAGAAAAAGCACCGCAACCTCGCGCAGGGCGTGGTCGAGGGCTTTACCAACAGCATCCAGGCCGGCGCTCTGAAACCGGGCGAGAAATTGCCGACCGAATCGGTGATCATGGAAATGCACGGCGTCAGCCGCACCGTGGTGCGCGAAGCGATCTCGCACCTGCAGGCGGCCGGGCTGGTGCAGACGCGCCACGGCATCGGCACCTTCGTGCTGGCGCCGCAGCCGGCCAACCTGCGCATCTCGTCCGACACCATCCGCACCATCGGCGACGTGCTGGCGATACTGGAGCTGCGCATCAGCCTGGAAACCGAGGCCGCCTGGCTCGCCGCCACGCGCCGCACCGACGAGCAGGTGCGGGAAATGGGCGTGGTGCTCAAGCGCATCCAGGATTCGCAAACCCGTCCCGGCTCGGTCGAGTCGGACGTCCAGTTCCACCTGCTGATCGCGCAGGCGACCGGCAACCGTTATTTCGTCGATATCCTCAGCGACCTGGGCAACACCATCATTCCCCGCGCGCGCGTGAACTCGGCGCAGCTGGCGCACGACGACCCGGCCGTGTACCTTGAGCGCGTCAACCGCGAGCACGACGATATCTACAACGCCATCCTGCGCCAGGACGCCGAGGCGGCCCGCGCCGCCATGCGCACCCATCTGAGCAACAGCCGCGAACGCCTGCGCCGCGCGCAAGAGGGCATCGCCGCCGAGAACAAGTAGGCGCGCGTGAGTGGCAAGTAAGCGGCAAGTAAGCGAGGCCGGTGGTTTTCGCTAAATCGCTTGCTCCCTTCCGGATATGGTTGTACGATGTCATACAACACGCGACGGGAGGCCCGTCGAACTTCCCATCCACACAATAGACGTCGATTATTGGAGACCTTATGCAACCGAATGACCTGAAAAAAATCCTTTCCTCTGGCCTGCTGTCGTTCCCGATCACCGACTTCGATGCCGAAGGCAACTTCCGCAAGTCGACCTACATCGAGCGCCTGGAATGGCTGGCTCCGTACGGCGCGACCGCGCTGTTCGCCGCAGGCGGTACCGGCGAGTTCTTCTCGCTGACGCCGAACGAATACACCGACATCATCAAGACCGCCGTCGACACCTGCGCCGGCCAAGTGCCGATCCTGGCCGGCGTTGGCGGTCCGACCCGCGTGGCCGCCGCCTACGCCAAGGAAGCCGAGCGCGTTGGCGCCGCCGGCCTGCTGCTGCTGCCGCACTACCTGACCGAAGCGTCGCAGGACGGCTTGATCGAACACGTGGCCGAAGTGTGCAAGGCCACCAAACTGGGCGTGGTCGTCTACAACCGCGCCAACTGCCGCCTGACGCCCGATTCGCTGGCCAAGCTGGCCGACCGTTGCCCGAACCTGATCGGCTTCAAGGACGGCGTCGGCGACATCGAACTGATGATGTCGATCTGGCGCCGCATGGGCGACCGCTTCAGCTACCTGGGCGGCCTGCCGACCGCCGAAGTCTACGCCGCCGCCTACAAGGCGCTGGGCACGCCGGTGTACTCGTCGGCCGTGTTCAACTTCATGCCGAAACTGGCGATGGACTTCTACCACGCCGTCGCCTCGGACAACCACGCCGAACAAAACCGCATGCTCGACGAGTTCTTCCTGCCGTACCTGGATATCCGCAACCGCAAGGCCGGCTATGCCGTCAGCATCGTCAAGGCCGGCGCCCGCCTGGTCGGCCACGACGGCGGCCCGGTGCGCGCACCGTTGACCGACCTGACGCCGGAAGAGTGCGACATGCTCGACAAGCTGATCCGCAAGCAGGGCCCGCAGTAATCCGGTAGACTGTCGTCGTATAACATCTGCAACATCAAGCGCGGCTGGTCCGCGCTTTTCACACATCCAAGGAGTCCACATGCAAGTAGCAGGCGAAATGATCATCGGCCGCAGCGCCGTCACCGGTAAAGAAGGCACGATGAAGGCGATCGACCCATCGCGCAACGTGGAAATCGAGCCGGCGTTCGGCCTGGCCGGCGCCGCCGACCTGGCGCGCGCCTGCGAGCTGGCCGATGCAGCCTTCGACGTCTACCGCGCCACCGGCCTGGAAGCGCGCGCCAAGTTCCTCGAAACGATCGCCGACCGCATCATGGATCTGGGTCCGACGCTGATCGAACGCGCGATGCAGGAAACCGGCCTGCCGCAGGTTCGCCTGGAAGGCGAGCGTGGTCGCACCTGCAACCAACTGCGTCTGTTCGCCAAGGTCGTGCGCGACGGCCGCTTCCAGTCGGCCACGCTCGACAGCGCGCTGCCGGAACGCACGCCACCCCGCAGCGACCTGCGCCTGCGTAAAATCGGCCTCGGCCCGGTCGCCGTGTTCGGCGCCTCGAACTTCCCGCTGGCGTTCTCGGTGGCCGGCGGCGACACCGCCTCGGCACTGGCAGCCGGCTGCCCGGTCATCGTCAAGGCCCACTCGGCCCACCTGGGCACGTCGGAACTGGTCGGCAAGGCCGTCGCCAAAGCCGCTGAAGAATGCGGCATGCCCGAAGGCGTGTTCTCGATGATCATCGGCTCCGGCCAGACCATCGGCCAAGCTTTGGTCAGCCATCCTGCGATCAAAGCGGTCGGCTTCACCGGCTCGCGCGCCGGCGGCCTGGCCCTGATGAAAACCGCGGCCGAACGCAAAGAACCGATTCCGGTCTACGCCGAAATGAGCTCGATCAATCCGGTGTTCCTGCTGCCAGGTTCGCTGGACAACGTCAAGCTGCCACAATCGTTCGCCGATTCTCTGACGATGGGCGCCGGCCAGTTCTGCACCAACCCTGGCCTGCTGATCGGCCTGAAAAGCGACAAGCTGCAAGCGTTCGTCGCCGCTGCCGCCGGTTCGCTGAGCGCCAAGCCGGCATCGACGATGCTGACCCCTGGCATCCACAAAGCCTACGTCAACGGCGTCTCCAGCCTGGCCGGCATCGACGGCGTATCGCAGCAAGCCGCTGGTCAAACCACCGAGGCGCCATGCGCCGCGCAAGCGTTCCTGTACCAGGTCGACGCCCAAACCTTCCTGACCAACCCTGCGCTGGAAGGCGAGATCTTCGGACCTACGTCGCTGCTGGTGGTGTGCGACGATGAAGCGCAAATGCTGGCAGTGGCCGAACACGTCGAAGGTCAGCTGACCGCCGCCGTGCACGCAACCGCCGACGACCGCGAACTGGCCGCGCGCCTGCTGCCGGTGCTGGAACGTAAAGTTGGCCGCATTCTGTTCAACGGCTTCGGCACCGGCGTGGAAGTCTCGCACGCGATGGTGCACGGCGGCCCGTTCCCATCGACTTCGGACAGCCGTTCGACGTCGGTAGGCGCCGGCGCCATCGACCGCTTCCTGCGCCCTGTGTGCTACCAGGACGTGCCATCGTACCTGCTGCCAGAATCGCTGACCGACGAAAACCCGCAAAAGCTGCCGCGCGTTGTCAAC
>DASVTJ010000437.1:0-1933 GCA_036387635.1 Duganella sp. | reverse complement strand
GCCTCGACCATCAAGGGCGCGCTGTCGTCGTCGAAGCGCAGCGCGTACAGCCGCGTGTCGCTGGTGAACGCGGAGAGCGCCGCTGTAACGTGTTCGAGCACCGAGGTTGCCATATCAATAGTCTCAAAAAGTTTCAGACAGAAAAGTTCTTTATTATAAGCTAAGTTTTCCGGCCTACTAACTTCGATGGACTGAGTCAACTCAAATTGCACAAACACCGATGCTACAGTGCTTCAAGCGAAGCCGGGACCGATCAAATCAATCCGGTCGGTGCAAAAGCCGTCGACTCCCCACGACAGGATTTCCCTGCCGCGCTCGGGGTCGTTGACGGTGTAGCAAAACAGCCCGAAACCGGCGGCCTTGATAGACCCCGCCAGCTCGCTGGTCAAATGTTTGTGGTTGGTATGGATGGCGACCGCGCCCAGCTCCCTCGCCTGCGCCTGCCAGTCGTCGGGAATGCGGTCCAACAGATAGCCGCGCGGCAGGTCCGGGGCGGCGTCGCGGGCGGCGGCAAGCGCGTCGAAGCTGAACGACGACAGCAACGGCACGGCGGCCGGGTCGCCGGCGGCGATTTCCTCGGCAAAGTTGTCGCGCGTGATCATGGCCACCCAGCGGCCGGTTTCCGCCTCAAAACCGTCGGCCGGCTTGATTTCCACGTTCATCCAGATGCGCTGCTCCTTGCAGTAGTCGATGAACTGCGTGTAGTACGGCACCGGCTCGCCACGGAATTGTTCGCCAAACCAGCCACCGGCGTCCAACGCGGCCAAATCGCCGGCGTCGGTCTCGGGGACGCTGCCCTGCCCCGGCACCGTGCGGCCGAAGTCGGCATCGTGCATCACCATGCCGATGCCGTCGCGCGACAGCATTACGTCGAACTCGACGGCATGAAAGCCGTAGGCCAGGCCGGCGCGCAGGCCGGCGATGGTGTTTTCCGGCGCCAGGGTTCCGCCGCCGCGATGCGCCACAATTTTTGGATACGGCCACATGATGAGCCCCTTTCGCTTGCCGCGCGACACGCGGACCGGCGGCGCGTGACGACGCCGGCGGGAACGCTGCGCGGATGAACATTTATCATTAAACCAACGCCAACACTATCACGAATGCGACGTAGCCACTACACTAGCGGCCTGATTGCATACTCAAAAGGTTACCCATCATGACAGCTGCAAAAGCGCTGAGCCATATCCGCGTGCTCGACCTGAGCCGGGTATTGGCCGGACCGTGGTGCTCCCAGAATCTGGCCGACCTCGGCGCCGACGTGATCAAGATCGAACGCCCCGGCGGCGGCGACGATACCCGCGCTTGGGGCCCGCCGTACGCCAAGGACGCCGACGGCAACGACACCACCGAAGCGGCCTACTACCTGGCCGCCAATCGCGGCAAGCGTTCGGTGACGGTGGACATCGCCAGCGCCGACGGCCAGGCGCTGCTGCGCGAGCTGGTCCTACATTGCGACGTGGTACTGGAAAACTACAAGGTCGGGCAGCTCAAACGCTACGGCCTCGACTACGATTCGCTGAAGGCGATCAAGCCGGACCTGGTCTACTGCTCGGTAACCGGCTTTGGCCAGGATGGGCCGTACGCGCACCGCGCCGGCTACGATTTCCTGATCCAGGGCATGGGCGGCTTGATGTCGGTGACCGGCGAGCGCGACGATATGCCCGGCGGCGGCCCGCAGAAGGCCGGCGTCGCGCTGACCGATTTGATGACCGGCATGTACGCGACGATCGCCATCCTGGCCGCGCTGACCCAGCGCGACCGCACCGGCGAAGGCCAGTACATCGACCTGGCGTTGCTCGACGTGCAGGTGGCGATGCTGGCCAACATGGGCAGCAATTACCTCAACAGCGGCAAGGCGCCCAAGCGCTGGGGCAACGCCCATCCGAACATCGTGCCGTATCAAACCTTCGCCTGCTCGGACGGCTACATCATC
>DASVTJ010000436.1:0-10780 GCA_036387635.1 Duganella sp. | reverse complement strand
GGCACCACGGTGCCGTTGGCGTCGAGCAGCCTGGCGCGGATGAAGACCAGGTCGCCATCGGTCGACTTCACCGCCAGATCGTCCACCGCCACGGCCAGCTTGACCGGCTCGGTCGGCGTTTGCACGACGTGCTCGGCCACTTTGCGGCCCTTCAGGTAAGCCACCGCCTTCAACGTACCCGCCTCGAATTTGCCGGCGTTGAATTCCAGCGGCGGATGGGCCAGGTTCGGATGCGTCGTCGACGGACCGCTCTTCACGCGTCCCAGGCTCTTGCCGTTCAAGAACAGCTCGACCTCATCGGTGTTGCTGAACACGCGCACCTGCGGCGCCGAGTCCTTGGTCCAGTAGCTGGCGATGAACACCATCGGGCCGCCGCCCCACAGCGCCGACTTTTCCTGGGCGCCGCGTTGCGAGCGGAAGAACTCGGCAGAGAACTTCGGCAAGCGGTCGATGCTCATCACGCCCGACGATTCCAGGTCCTTGGCGTAGCCACGGCCGTAATCGAACATCACCCAGTAACCGTCGGCCACCGCGCCGATCTTGAAGTTATCGTCGTGCGACTCGGCCAGGTTTTTGGCCTGCTGCAGCAAACGCTTCTCGCCATCGGTCAGCAACTGGCGGCTGCTGCGGTCGGCCTCTTTCAAATCGCCCCACGCGGTTTGATTGAAGCCGGCGTTCATCGCGTAGTATTCCCAATCGCCGTATTCGGAGACGATCAGCGCCTTGTTCGGCAATGGTTTTTTATCGTCCAGGCGGTGCTGGCGCGCTTGCAGATAAACGTCGTAGGTTTGCGGCACCCAGCCGGCCGAATAAGCCTGGTCGCCCGGATATTCCCGATGCACGGTCTTGTGCAGCTTCTCGACCAATTGATCCGGCATCTGCGTTTCATTCAGCGAGCATTCCCACGCCAGCACGCTGGCGTGGTTGCGATCGCGGCGCACCATGTCGGTACAGGTTTTCACGACTTGCGCAGTGAACGCC
This sequence comes from Duganella sp., assembly GCA_036387635.1. GTDB lineage: Bacteria > Pseudomonadota > Gammaproteobacteria > Burkholderiales > Burkholderiaceae_D > Rugamonas. The sequence continues at coordinate 9,799 of DASVTJ010000436.1, read as the reverse complement.
GGATCGGGATTGAAGTACTGCCAGCCCGGAATGCCCGGCACCACCATCAGGCCCAATTCATCGGCGGCGGCCATGAACGCCGGCGACTGCGGATAATGCGACAGGCGCACGTAATCGAAGCCGGCGCGCTTGATCAGCAGCGCGTCGCGGTAATCGGCCTGCGCCGACAGGGCGTAGCCGACATACGGGAATTCCTGGTGCCGGTTCACGCCGCGCAGGAAGGTCGGCTCGCCATTGACCAGCAGCTTGCCCTTTTCCAGCACGATGCGGCGGATGCCGACGCGGGTGTTGACGACATCCTGTTGGCCTTTGCTCGACACCGTCGTTTGAACCGCGTACAGGTTCGGCGACTTCGGCGACCACAATTGCGGACGCTCGACCTTCAGGTCGCGGGTGACGTGGCGGCACTCGCCGGCGGCCAGCTCGATGCTGTCCGCGCCATCGGCGACGCGGGCGTTTTTGTACAGCAGGCGTTGCGTCAGCTGCGCGGTGCGCGCTTCGCCGGCGGTGTTACACACCTCGGCCTTGACGCGCACGGTGGCCGATTTTTGATCGACCTGCGGATAGGTGACGAACACGCCGCCGCCGGCCTCGGTATTGGACAGCATTTCATCGCTGATGTGCACGGCCGGCTTGATGGTCAGCGTGACGTCGCGGTAGATGCCGCCGTACTGGATGTAGTCCAGGTCCTTGAGCGGCTTCGGGCCGGTGATGGCGTTGTCTTCGTTATTGATGCGCACCACCAGCTCGTTGCCGCCGCCGGCCTTCAGGTGCGGCGTGATGTCGTACGAGAATGGCAGATAGCCGCCCAGGTGCGTGCCAAGGTGCTTGCCATTGACCCAGACGTCGGCCACGTTCATCGCGCCCTCGAAGCGCACGACCGCTTGCTCGCCCTTGGCCACTTTGGCGTCGAACGTCTTTTTGTAATAGGCGCTGCCCTGCCACGAATCGACCGGGATCTTCGCTTCAATACGGGCGGTGTGCGGCAGATCGACCTTGCTCCAACCGCCGGCCGGCACCTTGTCGACCGAACCGGCGCGCTTGGCGTCGTCGCGGTGGAAGTCCCACGACTGATTCAGGCTGATGGTGGCGGCGCCAGCCGCCGAGCTGAATGCCAACGCCAGCAAGCCAATGGTCGGGAAGCCCCGCGCCTGCTTTTGAAGCCTCGAAATAAAACTGGTCATAGTGCGTGGAACTCCCCAATGAATACCGGATAAGTAAAATAAGCAAGCGGCCGCCGGCGGCGCATGGCGCCCGGCAGTTATCACGGCGCAGTATATCCAGTATTGTTTTGGCACGCATCCGAAAGCCCGGCCGTATATAAATTATTCATGGCTTGAGATAACTTTGATATACGGACCGGCCGGCCGACAATATCGTATCCTTGGGGGACCGCGTCGCGCACGGATCGCGCCGGTTGCTTTTCACGCGATCTGGTATTCTCCGATTATTGATGTCATTATGGAAATCCCACGATGTTCAAACGCCTGTTCGCCCTTTTGTCCCCCGCGCCGGCGCCGGCGCCCGCCGACAACGTCGAGGACGACCCGCGCCTGGTCGAACAGGCGGATGCCTACGAGGCGGCGATGGCGCAGTTCATGCGACTGGTGTCGGGGCATCTTGGCGACGACGAGAGCGCGCGGTTGACCGGGCATGTCCTGTCACAATTCGATGGCAGCGAGGTCGCTGGCGGCAGGGAGGCGGTCGGCGGCTTTTTCCACGAAGGCGTCATGGACGAGGAAGGCCAGCAAAGAGGCAAATGGCTGATGATCGCGGTCGACTGGAAAGCGAGCGACGAGATCGACTGGCAGGCCAACGAGATACTGGCGACACGCGGCATCGACGACCGGTGGGAATGGAATGCCGATGGCAAGACCGTAATGGAGGGTCTGCAAGTGTTGTCCGACTGGCTGGCCCCGCATGCGCTGTCGCTGCTGAGCGTCGATTTTGGCCACGACGCCTATTACATGTTAATCGTGGACGACGACATCGCGCGGGAGGCGGTCGAACTCGGCCAGCGCGCCGGATTGGACGTTATGCCGTTCCCGGACTTCGCCGCCACCGAGGGCGAGTGAAAGCCGCCAGTCCGCAAGCTGCCAGCTACCAGCTACCAGCTACCAGCCCATCTTTTCGCGTATCAGCGTGGTCAACAGCGCCGCGTTGGCGCGGTGCTGCGGCACGCGGGGGTGGCCGTTGAATCCGGTGTACGGCAGCACGATGGTGTCGATGCGAACCTCCTTGTTCTCCTGCCGCATCTGATCGACGGCCGTGCGCACATAACCCGGCCATTTGGAACCCGGCTTGACCGCGTCCATGCTGCCCAGCGCGCAAACGATATAGGCCTTGGGATACTTGGCGCGCACCGACTCGACGAAGCGACGGTAGGCGCGCACCCGCTCGGCGTCGTCGGGCACCGGCGACAGGCGCTTGTCCCGGTCGATCAGCCAGCTGTCGTTCTGGAACAGGTTGACGACGACGACATCGGGCGTCCATTGCTTGAAATCCCACACCGAGTCGTTGTCGCCGACGGCGCTCAGTTGATCGTAAAAATCCGGCATCGTGAACGGGAACCAGCTGATCATGATGCCGATGCCGCTTTGCGAGATCAGATGCAACTCCGCGTCGAGCGCGCGCGCCGTGATCGACGCGTACGACATGAAGCTGTTCTTGTCCTTGACCAGGTGGTCGGGGCCGTCGGCGGGCGACTCGTTGCCCATCCCGCTGGAAATCGAATCGCCGAAAAACTCGATACGTCGTTGTTTGCGCGGTGGCGGCGCCAGCAGCTTGCCGCCGTCGGCCAGTTCCAGCCCCTGGAAGACGGTGGCGCCCTCCTCGCCTTCCGAGCGCTTGGTGATCAGGAAGCTGTGTCGGCCGGGCGCCAGCTTGTCGGCCACGCGATAGGTCTTGCTTCCCTTGACCGCCTCCAACAGCACCGGCCGCGCCAGGTCGCCATCGAGGTAAACGTCAAAGAAATTCTTGCCGAGCTGGTCGTCGAGCTTGACGGCCAGGCTGGCGCCGGTGAAGTTGCCCTCGACGCTGGTGCCGGGCCAGGACAGCACCGGCGCGGCGGCCTTGCGCTGGTCGACCCTGCCGATGTATTGCAAGCGGTTATCGTCGGCGCCGACCGTCACCGCCGCCCACGCCGAAGCGGCCGAAGCAGCCAACAGCAGCGCCGCACACGCGCCGATGGCGGCGATCTTGTTTTCAAATCTTGTATTTCTAAATCTTGTGTTTCTAAATCTTGTTAGCATCTGGCCTCCGTTTCCGCTATTGTCCGATCGCGAGGCCACCCAGGCAATTACGATATTCACCAACGGACAAACAAAATTCAAGCGTGACTCTCCTACTTGATGCACCGCACCAATCCTACAAGCCGTGCCCGCCATCGCAGGCATCATGGTGTTTTCAACCGCATCCCAGGAGCCATGATGACCCGTCACCTTATCAACAAACCGCCTTCTCGTAAAACCGGCGCAGCGTTGGCCGCCGCGGGCATCCTTGCCGCCTCGTGGCTGGTCGTGCGCAGCCAGACGCGCAAAGTCGAAAGGGAACATCCGGCCGCCGGCCAATTCGTCACAGTCGACGGCGTGCGGCTGCATTATCTGAGCGAAGGTACGGGACCGGTGGTGGTGCTGTTGCACGGGAACGGTGTAACGGCCGAGGATTATCGTCACAGCGGCATGTTCGATCAATTGGCGAGCACTCACCGCGTGATCGCGTTCGACCGGCCCGGCTTCGGCTACAGCGACCGGCCGCGTGGCACCGTGTGGACGCCCGAAGCCCAGGCCACGCTGCTGGTTAGTGCGTTGGAACAGCTGGGCGTCAGCGAAGCGGTGGTGTTCGCGCACTCGTGGTCGACGCTGGTCGCATTGTCGATGGCGACGGCCCGGCCGGACCTGGTGCGCGGCCTGGTGCTGGCGTCGGGCTACTACTATCCGAGCGTGCGCCTGGACGTACTGGGCGCGGTGCCGGCGGTGCCCCTGATCGGCGACGTGATGCGCTACACCTTGTCGCCGTTGGTGGCGCGTCTGATTTGGCCGCTCGCCGTCAAACGGGCGTTCGCGCCGCTGGCGGTGCCGGACAGCTTCAAGCGCATGCCGCCATGGATGGCGCTGCGTCCGGGCCAGCTGCGCGCCGAAGCGGAGGAAACCGCGATGATGATCCCCAGCGCGGCCGCGCTGCGCGAGCATTATCCGGAGCTGGACATTCCGGTCTCGATCATCGCCGGCGCGGAAGACGCGATCGTCAGCGCCGGTCATAATTCGGAACAGCTGCACCGCGACATCGCAGGCAGCGAGTTGACTTTGCTGCCCGGCGCCGGCCATATGATCCAGCACCTGTCGCAGCAGACGTTGATCAAGGAGATCGAACGGGTGCAGGGTTATTCGAAGGCGCCCCGCTTGACCGTGGCCCAAGCTTAACGAACGGTTATCCCCCGGGCGCGCGGCGACTGGGGGTTCTTCCCGCAAGCGCCAACACTCACTTGGGCCGCAACTCCTCCAGCGCAGCCATCGCTACCTTCTCGGCCTCCTGCTCCGCGGCTTCCTCGGTGGCCAGCGTGACGTCGGCCGACACGCGCCGCTTGGGATAGATGTGATTCATGTGCATCGGATTGTCCGAGGGCGCGGAGATGGCGACAAACGCGGCCCACTCATCGCAACCCTCGAGCGGCTCGGCTGTGTAATCGATCTGATACTCATCGACGCTTTTGATCGGCATACTATTTCTCCAAGAAAAACGACGGCGCCGCAGATCGGCGCCGCCTGACATACTTTACCCCACAACCTGCTACGGCATCATGACCTTGTCGGGCGTCATCGGCGTGCTGCGCAAGCGGCGGCCGGTGGCGTGGTAGATGGCATTGCTGATCGCCGCCGCCACGCCGACCTGGCCGATTTCGCCGACGCCCTTGGCGCCGATTTTACTGACGATGCGGTCGTCCTCGTGCGCGAAGATGACATCGATATCGTGGATGTCGGCGTTGACCGAGACGTGGTATTCGCTCAGGTTGTGGTTCATGAAGCGCCCTTCGTGGTGATCGCAGAAGGTTTCCTCGTGCAGCGCCTGGCCGATGCCCCACACCACGCCGCCGATGATCTGGCTGCGCGCTGTCTTGGCGTTGATGATGCGCCCAGCCGCCACCGCGCTGACCACGCGCGTCACGCGCACGGTGCCGAACTCCGGGTCCACCCGCACCTCGACAAACACCGCCGAGTGGGTGGCACGCTGGTACTTCATCTGCTTGAGCATATTCGGCAGCATCATGTACTTCTCTTCGATGCGGGCCTCGCCGCTGGCGGCCATGATCTCGACCAGCGAGACGCCGACGTGCGGCTGCGCCGTCAGACGCAGACCGCCGCCGGCGAATTCGACGTCGGCGAAGCGCGCCCTGGCGAAGGGCGAACCGTCCATCTTCTTGGCCAGCTTGAAGAGCCGCTCCTGCAGCTTGTCGCACACGCCCGACACGGCCGAGCCAACCGTCGCCACATGCGACGAGCCGCCTTCGATCGGCGCCACCGGCAACGTCGAGTCGCCCAACTGGAAGCGCACACGCTCCAGCGGCATGCCCATGGCGTCGGCCGCGATGATGCACATCGCCGTGTAGGTGCCGGTGCCGATATCGGTGGCCGCGCTGCTCACCACCAAGTTGCCGTCCGCGTGCAGCACGGCGCTGGCACGGGCGAACATCTGCATCGCGTCCCACATGCCGGTGGCCATGCCCCAGCCGATCATCTCGCGCCCCTCGCGCATCGTGCCCGGGTCCAGCGGACGCTTGCTCCAGCCGAAGCGCTCGGCGCCCTGCTCGTAGCAGGCGCGCAGCTCCTTGGTGGAATACGGCAGGCCGTGGGTTGGATCGATCTCGGCGTAGTTCTTCAGCCGCAGCGCCAGCGGATCCATCTTGAGCGCGTACGACAGTTCGTCCATCGCCACCTCCAGCGCGTGCACGCCGTGCGCGGCGCCCGGCGCGCGCATGTCCATCGGACTGGCGTGGTCAAGGTCGACCAGCTTGTAGCCGAGCCGGATATGCTCGCACGCGTACAACTCGCCGGACCAGTTGACCACCACCTCGACGTAGTCCTCGATGCGCGAGGTTTCGGCGACCGCCTCGTGGATGATGGCCGTCAGCGTGCCGTCCGCCTCGGCCGCCAGCTTGACGCGCTGCTGCGTTTCCGGCCGGTGCCCAAAGCTGAACATCTGCTGGCGCGTGAGCACCACGCGCACCGAGCGCTCCAGCTTCAGCGCGGCCATCACCGCCAGCGGCAATTGGTACTGGGGCCGCAGTCCGGAGCCGAACGCGCCGCCGACGTACGGATTGCGCACCGTGACCTTGTCCTTCGACAGGCCGAACACGTGCGACACGTACCAGCGGCTGTTCTGCGAACTTTGCGTCTTGTCGTAGATGGTGAGATGGCCGTCGGCGCCGCGCAGCACCGTGGAGGCGAACATCTCCAGCGGATTGTGGTGCTCGACGCCGCTGTAGTATTCGCCCTCGATCTTGACCAGCGCTTTTTCCCAGCGGTCGTCGGCGTGGCCTTTCGGGTCCGGCGGCGGCGTGTAGCCAGCCTTCAGCCGGCTCGGCGTGTAGGCGCGGCCACGATGCTGCAACAAGAAGGTTTCGTGCGGCTCGACGTCGTAGTCGATTTCCACCAGCGACGACGCGTAGCGCGCCGCCTCGAACGTCTCGGCGACCACCAGCGCCAGCGGCTGCCCGCTGTAGAGCACATGGTCGTCGTACAGCGGGCGGAACGGCGATCCGCCCGGCGCCGTCATATCCTTGTAAAAGATATCGAACGAGCGCAGGCGCGGCCGGTTCTGGTGCGAGATCACGTCCACCACGCCGGGCACGGCCAGCGCGGCGTCGGCGCGAATGGCGGTGATGCGGCCCTTGGCGATGCTGCCGCTGACGACCACGCCGTACAGCAGCGGGGACTCGTTGGCTGCGGGGGCCTCCGGCCAATACTCGGCCGCGTAGCGGGCCTGGCCGGTGACCTTGTCGCGGCCGTCAACGCGCGAGACGGCCATGCCGATGTTGACCGCGCCGGTGCCTTCGTCGGCCACCGGCGTGCGCAATGCTTGAATCAGATCAGTCACGTTGGCTCCTTGCCGGCGAATTCATGGGAATTGTCATGCGTGCCTTCAAGCGCCTGTTCCAGCGCGCGGATCACGGCGCGGCGCGCCATCGTGATCTTGAAGTCGTTCTGGCCCTGTCCTTGGGCATTGGCCAGCAGCAGCTCGGCCGCTTGGGCGAAGGCGGCCGGCTCGGCGCGCCGGCCCACCAGCGCCGCCTCGGCCAGCGGCACGCGCCACGGCTTGTGGGCCACGCTACCCAGCACCAGGCGCGCCATGCGCACCACGCCGTCGTCGCCGACGTCGAGCATCGCGGCCACCGACACCAGCGCGAACGCGTACGACGCGCGGTCGCGGAACTTCAGGTACGACGAATGGGCCGCGAATTGCGCCGATGGCGGCAATTCGATATGGGTGATCAGCTCTCCCGGCGCCAAAGTCGTATCCTGCTCGGGATGGTCTTCCGGCAGGCGGTGGAAATCGGCGAAGGCGATCTGCCGCACGCCGTCGGCCGACTGCACGTGCACCACCGCTTCCAGCGCGGCCAGGGCCACGCACATGTCCGACGGATGGGTCGCAATGCAGTGGTCGCTGGCGCCGAAGATGGCGTGCTGGCGCGTCAAGCCGCCGATTGCCGCGCAGCCGCTGCCCGGAGCGCGCTTGTTGCACGCGGTGGCGAGGTCGTAGAAATAATGGCAGCGCGTGCGCTGCAGCAGGTTGCCGCCGTTGCTGGCCATGTTGCGGATCTGCGGCGAGGCGCCGGCGAGGATCGCCGCCGTCAGCAGCGGATAGCCGTCGCGCACCAGCGGATGGTAGGCGGTGTCGGCGTTGCGGGCGGTCGCGCCCAGCAGCAGACCGCCGGCTTCGGTGGGGGTGATGGCGTCCAGTTGCAGGCCGTTGATGTCGACCAGCGCGCGCGGGCGCATCACCTGCTCCTTCATCAGATCGATCAGATTGGTGCCGCCGGCGATGAACGCCTGCCCGGGCGCCCGGCCGTGGCTGATGGCGCCGGCAACATCGGTGGCTTCGAAATAAGTGATCGGGTTCATGCCGGCACCGTCCCCGGCAGATACGGCCGGTCAGGATTGTCCTTGCGCTGTTCCAGCCCCATCACCTCGGTGACGGCGGCGACGATGCCCGGATAGGCGCCGCAGCGGCAGATATTGCCGCTCATTAGCTCGCGCACCTCGGCGGCGGTGCCGGCCTGGCCCTCGTTCATCAAGCCCACGGCCGAACACAACTGGCCCGGGGTGCAGTAGCCGCACTGGAAGGCGTCGTGGTCGATGAACGCTTGCTGTAGCGGATGCAACTGGCCGCCGGAATACGAGACGTCCGACAGCCCTTCGACGGTGGTGATGTCTTTATCGTTTTGCATGACGGCCAGCGTCAGGCAGGAGTTGATGCGTTTGCCGCCGACCAACACCGTGCAGGCGCCGCACTGGCCGTGGTCGCAGCCTTTCTTGCTGCCGGTTAATCCGGCGCGTTCGCGCAGCAGGTCCAGCAGCGTGACCCATGCCTCGACCTGGAACTGTTGCTGCTGTCCGTTGATGCGCAGGCTGACGGGATAGGTGGTGATTGCAGTGCCGGCCGTTGCCGGAAGATGCGGTGGTTGCGCGAGATGGTCGTCCATGGGGGTTCCTGAAGTGGGTTGCGCTTACTTTAACGGCCGGGCCCGCATGCCACTGTGTGTCACCGCACGCTCACCTCTTGCTCGCGGATTTTCGCCGCTCCTCGACCGCCTGCCGGCCGCCCGTCAACCGCCCGTCGGCCGCACACCCCCGCCCGCCAGCGCGCGCCACCGCCTTGCACGATCGGGCGCGTTGGGGGGACGGAGGCGGCGGAGCGGCGAAAAAACCCTTAGTTCAGCGAACGCGGGTTCGATGGCGACTCGTCGAGCTCCGCGGCATCGTCGAAGTCGACCAACCCGGCACCCAGTTCAGCCCCGGTCACCGGATCGGAGGTCGGATCCGACATCGTGCGCGCGGCCATCTGGCTGATCAGGGCTTCTTCCTCGGTGGTCAAGCCGACCGTGGCGCTGCCATCGCCGCCATCGACAGCCATTTGCTGGGTAGGGTCGCTGATGCTGCGCCACTTGTCGCCGTCGTTCCACGAGCCGCGCACCTCCGGCCCGCCCTGCGACATGTCGAAATACACGCTGGTAAATTCGGCGCGGCCCGGGTTTTTTCCTGGCGGGAAGTTCGGCTGGATCGCGTACAAGGCTTTTTCAAACGATTTCTGGTGCGCGATCTCGCGCGTCATCAGGAAGCCCAGCGCTTCCTTGACACCGGGGTCGGTGGTCAGGTTGATCAAGCGCTCGTAGACGATCTTGGCGCGCGCCTCGGCGGCGATATTCGAGCGCAAGTCTGCGGTCGGCTCGCCGATGGTGTCGATGTAGGCGGCAGTGAACGGCACGCCGGCCGAATTGACCAGCGGCGCGCCGCCGCCGTACAGCAGCTGCGTCAGGTGGCTGTCGTTGCCGGCGCCGGTGATCGAGCGATACAGTTCGCCCTCTTCTTCGACGCCCTCGGCCAGCCGCCCCTTGGCGCCCTTGTTGAGCATGACGACGATGTTACCGATCACTTCCAGGTGACTCAGTTCCTCGGTGGCGATATCGAACAGCATGTCCTTGCGCCCTGGATCGTCCTCGGCCAACGCTTGCGTGAAGTAGCGGCACGCGGCGGCGAGCTCGCCTTGCGGGCCGCCGAATTGCTCGAGCATCAGATTGGCGAGG
>DASVTJ010000435.1:0-8154 GCA_036387635.1 Duganella sp. | reverse complement strand
GACGACACGCTGATGCGTCCACCGAGCACCGCGGTGACGATGTTGTAGACGATGTGCATACCGAGTCCGGTGCCGCCCTGGCCCATGCGCGTGGTGAAGAATGGATCGAACACGCGCCGCAGCACGTCGTCGGTCATGCCGACGCCGTCGTCGCTGAAGGTCAGCGCCACCATGGCGTCGGCCGCCGGTTCGGCGCGCACCGTGATGGTGCCGCCGTCGCGGTCCGCGAAAGCGTGGTTGAGCGCGTTGTTCATCAGGTTGTTGAGGACCTGATACAAGCTGCCCGGATATGAATCGAAGCGCAAGCCCGGCTCGATCTCCAGCACCACCTCGCAGCCGGCGCGGCGCAGGCGCGGCGTGTAGGTGGCGATGGTGTCGCGCACGGCTTCCTGCAGGTCGAACTCGCGCCGCTGGTCGTTGGTCTGGTCGACCGCGATCTGTTTGAACGACGAAATGAGATCGGCGGCCTTGTGCAGCGAATTGGAGATCAACTCGCTGGCCATGCGCACCTCGTCGAGATGCACCACCAGCTCCGAGCGGCGCAGCGCGCCGGCGGCGACGTGGCGGTCGAATTGCTCGACGCGGTCGCGCAGCGATGTCGACGCCAGCAGGCTGTTGCCGATCGGCGTATTGAGTTCGTGGGCGATGCCGGCCACCAGCGATCCGAGCGACGCCATCTTCTCCGACGCCAGCAGCTCGCCCTGGGTGCGCTGCAAGGTCTGCACGGCGGCGCTCAAATCGGCGTTGACCTGTTCCAGCGCGGCCGAGCGTTCGCTGACGCGCCGCTCCAGCGAGACGTTGAGGTCTTTCAGTTCGTGCTTGGCCTCGGACAGGCGCCGTTCCGAATACTCAAGCTGCGCGATGCGTTCGCGCAGCGCCGCGCTCATGGTGTTGAGCGCGCGCGCGAACGCGGCGATCTCGTCGTCGCCGTCGACCGTCAGCGCCTTGTTGTAGTCGCCCAGTTCCATCTGCGCGGACTGTCCCATCAACGCGTGCAGCCGGCGTCCAATGCCGTGGGTGAAGGCGTAGAACAGCAGCAGCCCGACCGCCAGACCGGCCAGCGAGATCACGCCGCCTTGCAGCATGACCTTGTCGCGCGCGTGTTTGAGATCGTCGGTGGTGAGGCCGAAGTTGATGCTACCGATGCGGTTATCGCGCAGCAGCAGCGGCGAGCGCGCATGCAGGGTGGCGCCGCTGATGATGGTGTGGACGCCCTTGAAGCTGGTGCCGCCGCCTTGTTTGAGGATCGCCGGCGGCGCGCCGCGCTTGCCCACGTCGATGATCGGTTGTTCGTTTTCGTCGAGCACCAGCAGATAGCGCAGCAGGCTGTCGTCGGGATCGGCCAGCATTTCGGCCAGGTAGGCATTCAGTTCCGGCAGCCGGCCGCCGGTGGCGTAGGGACTGAGGGAGAGGTTGAGGGTGACGGCGTATTCCTGCGCGACCCGTTCGGCGTTGGTGCCGACCGCCTGGTTCATCAGCCGCAGGCTGTTCCAGATCAGTAAACCGACCACCAGCGCCTGGATGACGGCGCTGAGTAGCAGGAATTTGGCGCGCAACGAGAGGCTCACTATGGTCGCTCCGTGAGCCGGCGCGGCTCGTTGGGGAAGAAGATGTTAAGGCAGGGTCAGAATCACTTTGACGGTGTCGTCCACCGCCGACTTGTCGATGTAGCCGATGGCCTTTGGATCCGCGGCCACCGCCTTTTTCACCTCGGCGTTGCCGGCGTATTCCTTGGGCGGCGTGGCTTTACCGGTAAACACCAGCTTGGACCACAGCGCCTTGACCTGGGCCGCGTCCTTGTCGGCCACCTTGCGATAGAAATCGGCGCGGATCGGCGAACCCTCGGATTGGTCGACCGGCGTGAACAACGCCGATTTACCGAGGAAGAACTGCGACGCCTGTTCCGAAAACATGCGGGTGGCCGGATTTTTCTGGCTGACGATGACGACCGTTTCGGCCGATGCCGACAGGGCGAAGGAAGCCATGGTCACGGCGGCCAGCGCGAGCGAGATAACGATTTTTTTCATGTGCGGTCTCCAGATCAGAATACGAAGTCGAGCGAGGCGCCGACCACGGTGACGCTGTTACGGTAGCCGGCGGCCGGCGCGAAGATCAGCATGCCCGATTTGGTCTTCGGCTTGACGTGGTCCACTTGCACCTTGAGCGCCAGCGATTTGGCGAAGTCCCAGCGCACGCCGATCAAATCGGAGGTCTGGCCGGCCGACATGATGGTGTTGCGCACCGTCGACGACAGCACGCCGGCGCGCGGGAAGTTGGCCGGCAGGTCGACCGAGCTGCCGGCGTCCTTGGTCGATGCGTGCGAATAGTACGGGAGCACTTTGCCGACGCGGTAGCCGGTCATGAAGTACCACGAATTGGTGTCCGGGATGTAGACCGGGTCCTTGGCGCGGCGCTGCGCGTACTCGGTCTGCACCACGATGTTATTCCAGTCCATGGTCGCACCGACCGAGGTGAAGGCGATCTTCTTGCCGTCGGTCAGATTGAGGTCGCTGGCGAGCTGGGAAAAGCCGACCTGGCGCAGCGTGGCGCCCAGGCTGTTGATCGGCGCAAGATCCTTGATCTTCAGGTCGGCGCGGGCGTGGCCGACGCGCACCGTGAACGGGCCGTATTCCCCGCCCAGGCTCACGCCGGCGGCCGGGGCGCGGTAGTTGGCCACCGAGCCTGCGCCGGTCGGCACGAACAGCTTGCCGCGGCTGCGGCCGACGAAGGCCTGGCCGGTGAAGTTGAAGTCGCCGAAGGCGCGCTGGTAGTTGACGTCGACGCCGTCGGCGTTTTCCATCGGCTCCTGGCCGTACATCTCGATCGGCGGGCGCATCATGGTGTTGGCGTAGCCGACGTTCTGGTAATCGGAAATCAGGAAGATCGGCATGACGATGCGGCCCACACGCACGCTCACCTCGTCGTTGACGCGCGCCTTGAGGAAGCCCCAGGTCAGGTCGGTGGAGTAGCTGTCGCTGGTGGTTTTGCGCGTCAGCACCTGAACGGTGCCGGACAGCCAGTCGTTCATCTTGTAGGTCGCTTGCAGACCCAGGTTGGTGTCGAGGCCGATGCGGGCCTTGTCGCCGATGCCTTCGGCCTGGTTGTAGCGGGCGAACTGCGCGTCGTCGGTGTTGCTCTTGGCCACGCCCAGCGTGCCGAAGCCGCTGATGCTCAGGTTGCCATCGTCAAGGACGCCGGCTTGGACCGGGACGGTGGCGGTGGCTGCGAGGGCCGAGAGCACGGCCACTACTAACAGTTGCTTTTTCATGTATTGATATCCTTGATCGTTGTCAATGTATAGTTCTGTTTTGTCTACAGCAATGCAGGGGTGGGGCATTAGTTGCCCACGTTAAACTAATTTCTTGTGGATACATAATCAAAAGCAACAAAAGGGACGCTCGTTCTTAAAAGGTGTGGTTTTTGCGCTAAAACCCTGTGTTTTCATGGGGCGGAATGACGAAATCGGCATAGTTTTTACGCACGCTTATCAAACAGCCCATGATGATGGGCAGTTTTCAAGCTTGTAACCGGAAGTCACCTGTGCCTGCGTTACTGCGGGCGCGGGGTTGCGTTCGGTGCCCCGATGGCATACGACGTTCGGCCCGTGAGGTATTACAATAGCGGCTCCACTTTCACCCCACGAGATCACTTATATGGCCGTCAATTCCCCTCTGCCCGTCGCCTCCGCCCTGAAGCCTGTCGCCGGCATCGATATCGGCTTTGCCGAAGCCGGCATCAAGAAGCCGAACCGCAAGGACGTGCTGGTGATGAAAGTGGCGCCGACGGCCACCGTGGCCGGCGTGTTCACGCTCAACCGCTTCTGCGCCGCGCCGGTACAGATCGCCAAGGCCCACCTGGCCGCCGCCCGCGAGAGCGGCAAGCCGATCGCCGCGCTGCTGATCAACACCGGCAACGCCAACGCCGGCACCGGCGAGCTGGGTCTGTCGCTGGCCAATGAAACCTGCGCCGCGCTGGCCGCGCAACTCGGTTGCGAGGCGTCGCAGATCCTGCCGTTTTCCACCGGCGTGATTCTCGAACCGCTGCCGGCCGCCAAAGTGATCGCCGGCCTGCCGCAGGCGATCGCCGGCCTGAAGGCCGACAACTGGTACAACGCCGCCGAAGCCATCATGACCACCGACACCCAACCGAAGGCCGGCTCGCGCACCGTCACCATCGGCGGCCACACGGTCACCATGAGCGGCATCAGCAAGGGCGCCGGCATGATCAAGCCGAACATGGCCACCATGCTGGGCTACCTGGCGTTCGACGCCAAGGTCGCGCAGCCGGTGCTCGACGTGCTGGTCAAGCAGGTCGCCGACCGAAGCTTCAACTGCATCACCATCGACGGCGACACCTCGACCAACGACTCCTTCATCCTGATCGCCACCGGCGCCGGCGCGCTGGAAGTGAACTCGGTGGACTCGCCCGAATACGCCGAACTGGCCGCCGCCGTCACCGAACTGTCGCTGTTCCTGGCGCAGGCCATCGTGCGCGACGGCGAAGGCGCGACCAAGTTCATCACCATCACCGTGGAAGAGGGCGAGAGCGTCGAGGAGTGCCGCAAGATCGCCTACTCGATCGGCCACTCGCCGCTGGTCAAGACCGCGTTCTTCGCCTCCGATCCAAACCTGGGCCGCATCCTGGCCGCCATCGGCTACGCCGGCGTCGACCTCGATGTGAGCAAACTGAATATGTACCTCGACGACGTTTGGGTCGCCAAGAACGGCGGCCGCAATCCGGACTACAAGGAAGAAGACGGCCAGCGCGTGATGAAGCAAAGCGAAATCACCGTGCGCGTGAAGCTGGCGCGCGGCGCGGCGGCAGCCACCGTCTACACCTGCGACCTGTCTCACGACTACATCAGTATCAACGCCGACTACCGCTCGTAAGATGTCGACGCCCCTCGAACAATTCCTGGTGCGCGCCGAGGCTTTGCTGGCGCGCGTGGAGGCGGTGCTGCCGCAGGCGCCGCGGGAACCTGACTGGAAGCTGGGCTTCGCCTTCCGCTGGAGGAAGCGTAATGGCGGCGGCGGCGGTGGCGCCAGCTATCTGCAAGCGGTGGCGCACGTGTCGCCGATCGCGCTGGACGACTTGCAGCATATCGGCCCGCAGAAGCAGCAGATCGAACAGAACACGCGCCAGTTCGTGCAGGGGCGCCCGGCCAACAACGTGCTGCTGACCGGCGCGCGCGGCACCGGCAAATCGTCGCTGATCAAGGCTTGCCTGAACCAGTTCGGCAAGGACGGCCTGCGCCTGATCGAAGTCGACAAGGCCGACCTGGCCGAGCTGCCCGACATCGTCGACATCGTCGCCGGCCGGCCGGAGCGCTTCATCATCTTCTGCGACGACCTGTCGTTTGAAGAAGGCGAGAGCGGCTACAAGGCGCTGAAGGTGGCGCTGGACGGCAGCATCTCGGCGCAGTCGGACAATGTGCTGATCTACGCCACCTCCAACCGCCGCCACCTGATGCCGGAGCGGATGTCGGACAACACCAGCTATAAGCACGACGAGGATGGCGACCTGCATCCCGGCGAAACGGTCGAGGAAAAGATCTCGCTGTCGGAACGCTTCGGCCTGTGGCTGTCGTTCTACCCGTTCAAGCAGGACGACTACCTGGCCATCGTCGGCCATTGGCTGTCGTCGCTGGGCTGCACCGAGGACCAGATCGCGGCGGCGCGCGGCGACGCCTTGCGCTGGGCGCTGCAACGCGGCTCGCGCTCGGGGCGCGTGGCGTGGCAGTTCGCCAAGGACTACGCGGGCAAGCTGCCGCAGGGCGGCCAGCCGTGAGCGGCGCCGAAGCGAAGATCAAACCGGTGGACGTCGCGGTCGGCATCCTGATGAAGCCGAACGGCGACGTGCTGCTGGGGCAGCGGCCGGCCGGCAAGCCGTACGACGGCTACTGGGAATTCCCGGGCGGGAAGGTCGATCCCGGCGAAACCATCCTGCAAGCGCTCAAGCGCGAGTTTGTCGAGGAACTGGGCCTGACGATCAACAGCGCCGAGGAGTGGTGCGGGGTCGAGTACGTGTATCCGCACGCGCATGTGCGGCTGCACTTCTACATCAGCCGCGATTGGGAAGGCGAGCCGCAAAGCCTGGAAGGGCAGGCGTTCGCGTGGCAGGGCGCGGTCGGCGTCGAGCCGCTGCTGCCGGCCACCATCCCGCTGCTCGAATGGCTGGACGTGGTGCGCGCCGAACTCTCCACAGTCAAAACCTGACGCAAAAATTTATTTGCATCAACCTGCATCCAAAGCGGACGCTGGTGTGTAGTACTGGTATCAACGGACATTTCCGCTGGTTTATCCAATACTTACACACCACTCAGGAGCCAGACATGCAAATTCATCACACCGCCACCATCCTCGCCGCAACCGTCTTGCTGTCCGCTTGCGCCAGCGCCCCGATGTTCAGCCAGCAGGCGCTGCCGGCCGCCGTGCAGGTGCCAGAAGGTAACAAGGTCGCCATGGAAACCGTCGGCGCCGGCGATATTACCTACGAATGCAAAGCCAAGAAGGATGCCGCCGGCCAGTTCGAGTGGACCTTCGTCGGCCCGGACGCCGTGCTCAGCGACCGCAGCGGCATGAGCGTCGGTAAATACTTCGGCCCGCCGGCCACGTGGCAGAACAACGACGGCTCGAAAGTCACCGCCACCCAGGTCGCGGTCGCGCCTGCCGGCGCCGGCAACATCCCGTCGCAACTGGTCAAGGCCAACCCGGCCATGGGCAGCGGCGCCATGACCGGCGTCACCTACATCCAGCGCGTGGCCACCAAGGGCGGCGTGGCACCCGCCAGCGCTTGTGGCGCCGCCAACATGGGCGCCAAGGAAACCGTCAAGTACCAGGCAGACTACATCTTCTGGAAAGCGGCGTAATTTCGTTGCCCGGCGGATGGTTGTACGGATGTGATCGGCTATACTCAGCCAATATCGGGCCAATACTGCGCCGATCACCGCGCCGATCACCGCCGGGCCGCACCAACCTTTTTACTTTGACTGCTGATGCCGAACGCTCCGGACGGTTTTGATTACGACGCTGTGCTGCGCGCTTGTGCGCTGGGCGACCAGCGGGCGCTGCACCGCCTGTACGAACAGGACGGCCGGCACCTGCTGGGCGTGGCGCTGCGCATCGTGCGCCGGCGCGACGTGGCCGAGGACGTGCTGCACGACGCCTTCGTCAGCATCTGGCAAAAAGCCGCCAGTTTCGATTCGCAACGTGGCGCGGCGCGCGGCTGGATTTTCACCGTGGTGCGCCACCAGGCGCTCAACACGCTGCGTTCGCGCGAGCGGGAAGTCTACGCCGAGGCCGACACGCTCGACGCCTTGCAGGAAGACCGCACCGATACGGTGGCGGAACAATTTGAATTACAGGCCGATATGGGACGCTTGAACGATTGCCTTGGCCATCTCGATAGCGCCAAGCGCAACAGCATCGTCTGCGCCTATGTCGACGGTTGCAGCCACAGCGAAATCGCGACGCGGCTGAACGCGCCGTTGGGCACGGTCAAGGCCTGGCTCAAGCGTGGCCTGGCCGCATTGCGGGAGTGCATGGCATGAACGAATCACTGGAGGAACTGCAGCAGCTGGCCGGCGAGTACGTACTGGGCACGCTGCCGCTGGCGGCGCGCCTGCAGGTGGAGCGTCGCATGCAAGAGGAGCCGCAACTGCGCGCCGAGGTGGACGCGTGGGAGCGCCGCCTGCTGCCGCTGACGGCCTTGGCCGAGCCGGTCGAACCGTCGCCGAAGCTGTGGCCGCGCATCGCCGGCAATCTGCGGCCACAAGCGGTCACCGATGCCGGCGGATGGCGCCGCTGGTGGGACGATCTGCGCCTGTGGCGCGCGCTTGCCGGCGTGGCGCTGGCGGCGACCCTGGTGCTGGGCAATATGGTGCTGCTGCGTCCGGACGTTCCGCAGCCGGCATACATGGTGGTGCTGGTGTCGCCGCAGCAACGCAACGCCGGCTATGTGGTGCAGGCAAGCCTGAACAAGCAGCTGACGCTGACGCCGCTCGAAGGCACGCCAGTGCCAAGCCGCAAGTCGCTGCAATTCTGGACCAAAGGCAATGACTGGACCCGGCCCGCATCGCTGGGGTTGGTGACGCCGAATCGGTCGCTGAAAGTGGCGCTGGACAAGTTGCCGCAAGTGCAGGCGGGGCAGCTGTTC
>DASVTJ010000434.1:0-1789 GCA_036387635.1 Duganella sp. | reverse complement strand
TCGAGATGGTCGGCGCGCGGCGCGGGGAGCCGTTCCGCATGCAGGATATTCCATCGGAGGATGGTGCCACCTACGCGATGATGTGCCGGGCGGACACGGTCGGCGTGTTCCAGATCGAATCGCGCGCGCAGATGAACATGCTGCCGCGCCTGCGCCCCAAGGAGTTCTACGACCTGGTCATCGAGGTGGCGCTGGTGCGGCCCGGCCCGATCCAGGGCGGCATGGTCCATCCGTATTTACAGCGGCGCATGAATCCGACGCTGATCCACTCGCCGCCGGGCCTCGACGAGGCGCTCAAGCGCACCCTGGGCGTGCCGATCTTCCAGGAGCAGGTGATGCAGATCGCCGTCATCGCCGCTGGCTTCAGCGAAGGCGAGGCCGATCAGTTGCGGCGTGCCATGGCCGCGTGGAAGCGCAAGGGCGGCGTTGAAAAATACCAGCAGAAAATCATGGACGGCATGGCCGAGCGCGGCTACGACGCCGACTTTGCCGCCTCGATTTGCAGCCAGATCCAGGGCTTCGGCGAGTACGGCTTTCCCGAGTCGCACGCGGCCAGTTTCGCGCTGCTGACGTACGCCAGTTCCTGGCTCAAGTGCCACGAGCCGGCGGCGTTCTTGTGCGCGCTGCTCAACAGCCAGCCGATGGGCTTCTACAGTCCGTCGCAACTGGTGCAGGACGCCAGACGCCACGGTGTGGTGGTGCGCGAGATCGACGTCGCCATCAGCGGCTGGGATTCGTCGCTGGAGGAACCGACGGGCAAGCTCGGCCAGCCGGCGGTGCGGCTCGGGCTGTCGCTGATGAAGGGCATGCGCGACGGCGCCGCCAAGCGTATCGAAGCGGCGCGCGCCGAGGCGCCGTTCGACAGCGTGGCCGACATGGCGCGGCGCGCCGACCTCGATCGCCACGACTTGCAGGTGCTGGCGGCCGGCAACGCGCTTC
This sequence comes from Duganella sp., assembly GCA_036387635.1. GTDB lineage: Bacteria > Pseudomonadota > Gammaproteobacteria > Burkholderiales > Burkholderiaceae_D > Rugamonas. Next base: position 850 of record DASVTJ010000434.1, on the reverse strand, counting down.
TGCATCTGGCCGGCAACCGTCGCCAGGCGCTGTGGCAAGCGGTCGGCGCCACGCCCGACAAGGATTTGCTGCGCCCGACCACGCCGGACGAGGAGGCGCCGCAGCTCAAGCCGCCCACCGAAGGCGAGGAAATCCTCGGCGACTACCGCTCGCACGGCCTGACGTTGGGGCGCCATCCGCTGGCGCTGCTGCGTGCCAAATTGCTGGAGCATCGTTTCATGCCTGCCGCCACGTTGAACACCTACACCAACGGCATGCTGGCGCGCGCCTGCGGCATGGTCACGGTGCGGCAGCGGCCCGGCACCGCCAAGGGCGTACTGTTCATCACCCTGGAGGACGAGACCGGCAACGTCAACGTCATCGTCTGGCCCAAGCTGGTCGAGGAGCAGCGCCGCGAAGTGCTGAGCGCGCCGCTGCTGGGTGTGTACGGCATTTGGCAGCAGGACGGCATCGTGCGCCATTTGGTGGCCAAGCGGCTGGTCGACATGTCGCATCTGCTGGGCCGCCTGCCCACGATCAGCCGCGATTTCTGCTGAGGTTTTGCGGCAGCGAAAGCATGACGGTATCCTCTATATTCCGATGCGCCTGTCGGCTTCGCTTTAAGAGCTGTGGGTGGCGTAGGGGCGCACAAGTCCCTGCGGGAACCGTACTCTTTTGGCTGTCGGTTTTTGTCTCTTTTTGTCGGTTTTGAACTCCAGCCCGGCATTTTGGTCTAAAGAGACAGGAAGAGACAAAAACCGACAAAAACCGACAGGAGAAAGAGTATGGTTCCCGCACAGGCGCGTATGCTACCTCCGGCCACGCAGGTCCGGCTTGAACAATTTCTTCGCCAGCGCGGCGATCCGCTGTC
>DASVTJ010000433.1:0-4998 GCA_036387635.1 Duganella sp. | reverse complement strand
CGGATGCACCGCCGCGAAGACCGCCGCGCTGACGACGACCGCCTGCCAGACCGGCATCGAACGGCGCAAGCCGCCGAAAATCAAGCCACGAAAGATGAACTCCTCGCACAGCGGCGCGGCCAGCACGACCAGCACGAACAGCCATAAGCGCTTGTCGGCGGGGACCGACATCGCCGGTATTGTGTCGGCCAGCGACGAGTGCTGCAAGGCGTACAGGTACGCGAAAGCGAAGGCGCAGGTGACGATGATGGCGATCGCCGCGTCGCGCAGCGTTGCGCCAAGCCGGGCGCCGCTCAGTATCACCGGCACGTTGGCTGTTTTGCTGCGCCAGTAAACCAGCCGCACCAAGCCATAGACGATGAGTCCCGCCAAGCCGAAGGCGAATGCGATCACGTCCATGCCGGGCGCCTTGGCGTTTTCCGCGACGGCCAGCACGACGATGCCCTGGATGATGAAGAAGGCCATGGCGGCGATCAATCCATCCGAGGTGGAAACGCGCGCCGGCGGGGCGGCGGCCGGGTCGAGCAGGTAGGGCAGGGCGTCGCGCGCCTTTTGCCACAAGGCCAGCGCCAGGGATGCGGTCAGCACCATCGTGATCAGTTTTTGCGACCAGTCGTCACTGTAGATCGACCACGTATAAAAGCTTGCCAGCAGCATGTACAGATAGGCGTAAGTGGGCCGCACCCGGGTGCGCACTTCGACGGCGGTCGGGTCGCAGGCGAAGACGCCCAGCGAAACGGCGATCGTCGAGTAGATCGGTATTCCGGCCAGCACGGTCAGCGCCAGCACCAGCATGCGCCACTCGAAAACGTCGGTGTGCATGGCGGTGAAGCCGAGGATGAACAGCGGGTAGGCCAGCGCCAGCACGCCCCATAGCCTGGCCTTCTCTTTCAAGACGCTTTCCATCGTGCGCGGCACCGTGTACAACAGCCACAGGGCGTGACCTTCGTTGTTCAGCGTCTGGAACGCTGACAGCATCAGTACGTAGACGCCGATGCCGAACGCGATCCCGGCGGCCACGGTGTGGTGCCGGCCTAGTTCTCCGGCGCTGCCCAACGTTCCGTTGAAGACCATTTGACTGCCGACGATGATGATCGGCAGTAGCAGGGTTTGCGCAAGGAAGTTGCGGTCGCGGCTCAACAGCCGTAGCTCGCGGCGCTGGATCGGCGACAGCAGCGATTTGAACGGCAAGAACAAGGTGGCCGCGCTGCGGCTGGCGGCCTTGCCATCGACTTTGCCGACTTTACCGCGCGTGGTTTCGCGCGAGCTGGAGCCGACCACGCCGTTGCGCAGCTGGTAGCGCATCAGCGCCACGCCGCTCCACAGCAGCACGGCGATCTGCGCCAGCAGCAGCGCGGCTGCGGCCGCGAACTGGCTTGCGGTTTGCGCCTGGATCGCCTGCAGCAGCACGCCTGGCGGGGTCCAGATCATCCACGCCGGGAAGGCGCGCGCCCAGTCCATCGCAAAGCCGTCGGCACGCGGCATGCTGAATGCCATGACCAGGTAGATCAGCGGCATATTGAACAGCGAAATGACCGCCTGCAGATTGCGCAGCTGCGAAGCCGGAAGCCACATGCGAAAGCCGGTGTCGGCCAGCGTGTGTAGCAGCGCAGCCAGCGGCAGCAGCAGCGCGGTGGCCAGCAGCGCGATCGGCAGCGCGGCCCACGTGAAGCCGGAGTACCAGGCGATCATCAGGTAGGGCGGCATGAGCGCGATGATGCCGGCGCTGTTGCTGGCGCTGCGCTCCAGCAGCCGACCCCACAACAACGTCGAGCGCTTGACCGGCAACGTCACCAGCCATTCCAGGTCCGAATCCGGCTGCGCCATTTCCTTGCCGGCGAGCGGCAGTAGCACGGCGATCGCGAACAGTATCGTCAGCTCCATCGTCAGCCCGTTGAGCAGCGCGGGATCGAACGGCGCCGCGTGCAGTTCGGCGGCGGCGGTGTCCATGTTCGTGTATTGCCTGCCGTGCTGGTCGACCGTTTCGCAAGCGCTGTCCGCCACCAGCCGGCACTGCATGTTGACGATTGCGATCTTCGACAGGGAGCCGAACGACAGCGACAGCAGCAACGCCATGAGCAGCGTCAGTATCCACAGGTTGTTGCGCTTGCCGGCGATGGCGTCGCGCGGCTTCTTCTTTTTGAATTTTTTGAACAAGCCGCTGAGGAACTGGTTGGCTTGCCGCGTCAGGCGCATTTTCGCCATCAGCCAGATCGCGCGCGCGGGTGTCGGTTGGTTCATCATTGCTGCATCATTGCGAAATCTCTGCGCCGGCTTCGTCGGTGATTTTCAGGAACACGTCTTCCAGCGACCCGCTGGTGGCGGCCTTGGCGCGGATGTCGTCCAGCGTGCCGGTCGCCACCAGCTCGCCGCGATGGATAATGCCGACGCGGTCGCACAGCTTCTCGGCCATGTCCAGCAAATGGGTCGAGACGAAGATGGTGACGCCCTGCGCGGCCGCCGCCAGCAGGCGCGCCTGGACGTCGCGCGAGGCGCGCGGATCGAGGCCGTTGATCGGTTCATCGAGGATCAGCACCGAAGGCTCGTGAATCAGCGCGCAGGCCAGGCCGAGACGCTTCTTCATGCCCAGCGAGTAGTTGACGGCGTAGTCTTCGCCGGCTTCGCGCAGGCCGAATTCGTCGATCAGGCGCGCGCCGCGCTCCGCCGCCTCGGCGTGGCCATAGCCGTGCATCTCGCCGACGAATTGCAGGATCTCGCGCCCGCGCAGGTAGTCGTAGAAGATCGGCGTATCGGGCAGGTAGCCGACGCGCCGTTTGACTTCGGTGGCGTCGGCGTGGCAATCGAGGCCGTCGATCAGCACTTTGCCGCCGCTCGGCACCAGGATGCCCATCATCATGCGGATGGTGGTGGTTTTACCGGCGCCGTTGGGACCGAGGAAGCCGAACACTTCGCCGCGCTTGACGGTCATCGACAGCGGCTTGACGGCGTCGAAGCCGCCATAGGTTTTGGACAGGCCCTGGAATTCGATCATGGATGTTCGCGGTCTGCGGGTGCGGCGCCGCCGATGTTATGGAATTACTATCTATCATAGCACCGGCCGGCCGATTGGCGGCCGCTGTTACGGCGCCTGGTACAGGCTCATGCCGAAGCGCTCGGTGCGCGGGAGCCAGTTGCCCTTGATGTCGGCCGAGACCAGCAAGCGCTCGGCCCGGCCGATCAGCAGCGCGCGCGGCACCAGGCCGATGTAGCGCGAGTCCTCGCTATTGTCGCGGTTATCGCCCAACATCATGTACTGGCCCGGCGGTACGGTGACGGCAGCGAAGTCGCGCCGCGCGGCCACTTGCGGTAGCAGTTGGATCGTATGGCCGCGCATTTCGCCGGCCGCCTTGCTGGCCGAATCGCCGGCCGAATCGCCGGTTGCTTCGCCCGGCGATTCGGCCAGCGATTCAGTGAAGCGCACCGCGTCGATGGCGCCGATGCCGGCGATGGTTTCGGTGGCGCGGCCGATCGGTTCATAGTCGGCCAGCCGGCCGTTGATGACCAGCCGCTCGCCGCGCATTTCCACGCGGTCGCCCGGCAGCGCGACGATGCGCTTGATCAGGCGCGTGCCATCCTTTGGCGAAGAGAAGGTGACGATGTCGCCGCGTCGCGGCTCGCCGGTGACCCCCAGCACGATGTCTGTCAGCGGCACCTTGACGTTGTAGGCCAGGCGGTTGACGAAGACGACGTCGCCCTCGAGCAGATTCGGGCGCATCGACGCCGACGGAATCGGATTCCAGTCCGCGACGGCGGTGCGGAAGATCCCGAACAGCATCAGGAACATCAAAAAGCTTTTATTCGCGCGCAGCCAGGTTTTCATCACGTCTCCGGTATTTCAGTGGGGTGGGGGAGACGTGATCTTGTGGTTAAAAACTTAACCATGGCTTAGTTCATGCTTGGTTCAATGCGCTTTTTTTTGCACCAGCGCGCTGCCGACGCCATGGCGCCGGCCTTCGCTGACTGCGGTGACGGTGCCGTCGGCGTTGAACACCAGCGCGTTGGCGGCGCCGATTTCCTCCGGCGTGGCGCTCCAGCGCTGGCCGCTCTTTTCCAGCGCCCGGGCTTGCGCGCTGCCAGGGAAGCCAGGCTCCACATCGGTCGCTTCGCCGTTGCGCTCGGACAGGCGCGGCGCGTTCACCGCGTCGGGCATCGTCATGCCCAGGTCGACATGGTTGATGATCGTCTGCAGCACGGTGGTGATGATGGTGGCGCCGCCCGGACTGCCGATCGAAAAGGCCGGTTTGCCGTCCCTGAACGCCAGGGTCGGCGACATGCTGCTGCGCGGACGCTTGCCCGCTTCCGGCACGTTCGGACGCGGGCCGGAGAAGTCGAAATCGGTCATCTCGTTATTCAGCAGGAAGCCGTAGCCCGGCACCACGATGCCGCTGCCGCCCCAGTCTTCGATGGTGTACGTGTAGGCCACCACGTTGCCTTCCTTGTCCGACACCGTCAGGTGGGTTGTGTGCGCGCTTTCCTTCAGCAGCCTGGCGGGACTGGTTGCGGGACGCAGCGGCACGCTCTGGTCGGACTGGAACGCGTACGGATCGCCCGCCGTGGCGGCCTTGCCGGCTTGGGCGATGTCGATCGACTGGCGCCGCCGCGCCGCGTAGTCCTTGCTCAGCAAGCCGGCGACCGGCGCGTCGACATATTCCGGGTCCGCCAGATAGGCGTTGCGGTCGGCGAAGGCTAGGCGGCTCGCTTCCAGATACAGGTGTTCGGCCTGCGCGCGCGGCATCGACTTCAGGTCGTAGCCTTCCAGGATATTGAGCGCTTCGGCGATGGCGACGCCGCCGGAGCCGGGCAGCGGCATGCCGTAGATGTCGTAGCCGCGATAGGTGCTGTGCACCGGTTGCCGCAGCCGCGCCTCGTAGTTGGACAGGTCCGCCAACGTCATGGCGCCGCCGCGCACTCGCACGCCCGGCGCGGTGGCCGGGTGGTTGACCGCGTCGACCATGGCGCGCGCCATTTTGCCGCTGTAGAAAGCCTTGACGCCGCCGG
>DASVTJ010000432.1:0-3954 GCA_036387635.1 Duganella sp. | reverse complement strand
ATCGCCGCTGTCACCGCCTTTGCCGTTCGCGCCGATATCGCCGGCGCGGGCGACGCGCGCTTCTCCGATAACAATCGGCTGCTCGCCGTAGCGGTTCGAGAAGACCACCCGAACGCGTCGTCCGCCAACGCTGATGCGCGCCGTTTCGCGCACGGTTTGCCGTTCCAGCAGCGCGGGAGCTCCGGTCGGTAGCGGAAAGTCCGCGCCCCAGGTGTCCTGCGGGCTGGCGTACCAGCTAGGCGTCCAGGGACTGGCCGCGTGCGAAGGTGGGATCAGCGCCAAAGCCGCCGCCAGCGCAAGCTTGTTAAGTGATTTCATGGTGTGCTCCTGTCAAAGCCACACGTTAAGATATTCCGTAGGGTCGTAGAAGACGCTCAGCCGGACTATACTTCATTCAAATATCGAATAAGTCAAATATCGAATAAGTCAAATCATGGACACCATCCGCTCCTTACGCTGTTTCGTGCGCGCAGTTGAATTGGGCAGCCTGTCGGCCGTCGCGCGAGAAGAAGGCACCACGCAGCCGACCGTCAGCAAACTGATGGCGGCGCTGGAACGTGAACTGGGCGTGCGCCTGCTCGAACGCAGCACCACCAGCCTGGCGCCGACGCCCGAGGGTAGCCGCTTTTACCAACGCGCGCTCGGCGTGCTGGCCGAATACCAGGAGGCGGTGGCCGAGGCGCGCGGCCATACCGGCACGCCGGCCGGGCTGATACGGGTGAACGCGCCAGCCGCCTTGGGCCAGTTTCGCCTCAACGCGTTGCTGGCGTCCTTTCTCGATCAATATCCGCAGGTCGATATCGAGCTGATACTCGACGACCGCATGGTCGATCTGGTGAAGGAGGGTGTCGACATCGCACTGCGGCAGGGACGCGAGCTGCCGCAGGACGCGGTGGCGCGGCTGGTCGGCGTCTCGCCGAGGCATCTGGTGGCCGCGCCGTCATACCTGCAACTGCACGGTGAACCGCGCCAGCCGCAGGAGCTGGCGGACTTCGATTACATCCGCTTCGCCTGGCTGGCCGACGGCGACATGCTGATGCTGCACCGTGGCGACCGGATTGAAAGCGTCGCCACGCGCGGCCGCTTTCGTGTCAACAATGCGCTGGCGATCCGCGACAGCCTGGCGGCCGGCGGCGGAATCGGTTTGTGTCCGCTATGGCTGGTACAGGATCTGCTCGACAGCGGTGCGCTGGTGCGGGTGCTGCCGCAGTGGGAGGGGCAGCCGCAGGCGCTGCACCTGCTGTCGCCGTCACGTCGCTATCAGCCGCTGCGCGCGCGCCTGCTACGCGATCATCTGGCGCGGCACATCGCGCAACTGCCCGGATACGCCAACACGCAAGATATTTGATCAGCAGTTGTGTGGGTGTTAGCCGCGCTTGCGCTCGTGCTGCCACAGCACGTCGCTGCCGCCGCCGAAGCGGTTCAACACCCGCGACAGCACGAACATCAGGTCCGACAAACGGTTCACGTACTGGCGTGGATGTTCGTGGATCGTCTCGGCCTTGCCGAGCGTGACGATGGCGCGTTCGGCGCGGCGGCACACGGTGCGGCACACGTGCGCCTGCGATGCGGCCCGCGAGCCGGCCGGCAAAATGAATTCCGTCAGCGCCGGCAGGGTGGCGTTGTATTTTTCCAGCAGCGCGTCGAGCCGCTCGACGTGCGCCTCGGTGATCATCTGGTAGCCGGGAATGCACAATTCGCCGCCCAGATCGAACAGGTCGTGCTGGATCGTCACCAGTTCCTCGCGCAGGTCGGCCGGCATGTCCTCGCACAGCAGCAGCCCGATATGCGAGTTCAGCTCATCGACCTCGCCGATGGAGTGGATGCGCACGCTGTCCTTGTCGGTGCGGCTGCCGTCGCCAAGGCCGGTGGTGCCGCCGTCGCCGGTGCGGGTGGCGATTTTCGAGAGTCGGTTGCCCATTGTGGTTCCTTGGTGACGATAGAGTTAAGATGGAGTGGAGCTGCGCCAGCAGGATAACGCAAACCCGTCGGCGCCGTCGCCCGGATGATGGTTTATCTTGTCGACGATATCTCGCTGGTATTGTCGCTTCCCGCCCCGTTTGTGCTTACAATCGATACCTGACCAAGTGCTTCCAGGCCTGCCCCCATGAACACTGCCATTCCCGATCGCGCCATCCTGGCCGACATCGCCGCCCGCCGCGCGCAGGTCGGTGCCGCGCTGCGCGGGGCGCTGCCCGAGCAATCGATCCTGTCGGCGCCCGAGGATACCCGGCCGTATGAATGCGACGGCCTGGCCGCCTACCGCCAGTTGCCGATGATCGTCGTGCTGCCCGACACCGAGGCGCAGATCATCGCCGTGCTGCGCGTGTGCCGCGAGTTAAATGTGCCGATCGTGCCGCGCGGCGCCGGCACCGGCCTGTCCGGCGGCGCGATGCCGATCGCCGACGGCGTGGTGCTCTCGACCGCGCGCCTGAACCGCATCGTGCGCATGGACGCCTATTCGCGCACGGCGGTGGTCCAGCCGGGCGTGCGCAATCTGGCGATCTCCGAGGCGGCCGCACGCCACGCCTTGTACTACGCGCCCGATCCGTCGTCGCAGATCGCCTGCACCATCGGCGGCAACGTGGCGGAGAACTCGGGCGGCGTGCATTGCCTCAAATACGGCCTGACGGTGCATAACGTGCTGCGCGTGCGCATGGTGACCATCGACGGCGACGTGGTGGAACTGGGCGGCGGGGCGCTTGACGCGCCGGGACTCGATCTGCTGTCGGTCTTCATCGGCTCCGAGGGCATGCTGGGTATCGTCACCGAGGTCACCGTCAGGTTGATCCCCAAGCCGGCGACGGCGCGCGTGATCATGGCGTCGTTCGACCAGGTGGTGGACGGTTGCCACGCGGTGGCGGCCCTGATCGCGGCTGGCATCATCCCGGCGGGGCTGGAGATGATGGACCAAACCTCGTCGCGCATGGTCGAGCCGTTCGTCCAGGCCGGCTACGACACCGATGCCGCCGCCATCCTGCTGTGCGAGGCCGACGGCACCGTCGAGGAGGTGGAAGAGGAAATCGCGCGCATGTCGGCGGTGCTGCAAGCGGCCGGCGCCAGCGCGATCGCGGTGTCGCAGTCGGAGGCCGAGCGATTAAAGTTCTGGTCCGGCCGCAAAAACGCGTTTCCCGCCGCCGGCCGCATCTCGCCCGACTATTACTGCATGGACGGCACGATTCCGCGCAAGCGCCTCGGCGAGGTCTTGACCGGCATCGCGCAGATGGAGGTCAAGTACGGCCTGCGTTGCGCCAACGTGTTTCACGCCGGCGACGGCAACCTGCATCCGCTGATTCTGTTCAACGCCAATGTCCCCGATGAATTCGCGCGCGCCGAAGCCTTCGGCGCGGAGATCCTGGCGCTGTGCGTGGCGGTGGGCGGCACCATCACCGGCGAGCATGGCGTGGGCATCGAGAAGATCGATTCGATGTGCGTGCAGTTCGCGCCGTCGGAATTGGAAGCCTTCTTCTCGGTCAAGCGCGCCTTCGATACCGCCGGCTTGCTCAATCCCGACAAGGCGATTCCAACGCTGAACCGCTGCGCGGAATTCGGCAAGATGCGGGTCAGCGGCGGCACGCTGCCGTTCGCCCATCTGCCGCGCTTTTGAACGGAACCTGAACGGAACCATATGACCGACGCCTTCACCGACATCGCCGCCCAATTCGGCGCCCGCATCCGCGCCGCCAGCGCCGCCGGCACGCCGTTGCGTCTGCGCGGCGGCGGCACCAAGGACTGGTACGGACAGGCGCTCGACGGCGAGGTGCTCGATACGCGCGCCTACACCGGCGTCGTCTCGTACGAGCCGACCGAATTGGTGATCACGGCGCGCTGCGGCACACCGTTGGCCGAGATCGAGGCGCTGCTGGCCCAACACCATCAGATGCTGGCTTTCGAGCCGCCGCGCTTCGGCGCCGGATCGACCATCGGCGGCGTCGTCGCCAGCGCCTTGTCCGG
>DASVTJ010000431.1:0-4408 GCA_036387635.1 Duganella sp. | reverse complement strand
CGCCTAGCCAACCAGACACGGCCCCACCGTGGCGCCGGCCAGCAAGACCGGCTGCCACAGTTCGTACAGCTCGCTCGCGGGCACGCCGCTGACCAGCGCCAGCAGCATCTCGACCATGCGCGCGCCGGCTTTGGCCGGCTCCGGCTGGTCGATGGTGGTGACGTTGACGCCGGCCAGGGAATCGGCCATGCGGCCCCAGACGATGATCGAGATTTCCTTGCCCATCTCCACGCCGGCGTCGCACAACGCGCGCACGGCGCCGATGCCTGCGATATTGTTGTCGACCAGGACGGCGCTCGGCCGTGGCGAGCTGGCCAGCAGTTGCTGCATCGCCTGATAGCCGCTGCGCCGGTCGAGCGCGCCATCGATCATGTGGCGCGGATCGACCGCCAGCCCGGCCGCAGCCATCGAGGCGACAAAGCTGTCCTTGCGCTGGCGCGCGAAGTTCATCTCCAGCGGCGCGCTGATCAGCGCCACGCGCTTGTGACCCCAGGCCAGCAACCGCTCCATCGCCATGCTGGTGCCAGAGGCGTTGTCATAATCGAACCACGCATACGGCGCGTCGAGTTCGGTGCGGCCATAGGCGACGAACGGGAATTTTGATTTGCTGAGAAAGGCGATACGCTCGTCGCGCACCAGCGTGCGGGCCACCACCAGGCCGTCGACGCGCCGGCCCAGCACGGTTTGCTGGTACGAGCGCTGCTCGGCAGTCGGCGACACCGGGGCGATGATCAGGTTCTTGCCGAGCTCCTCGAGCGAGGCGGACATGCCCGACACCACATCCAGAAACATCGGGTCGCCCAGATCGGACGGCAACAGCGGATAAATGATGCCGAATACGTTGGTGCGCCCCAGCGCCAGGCTGCGCGCGAGCGGGTTGGGCTGGTAACCGGCCTCCTTGGCGGCCTTTAACACGCGCTCGCGGGTACGGATATTGACTTCAGGGTAACCGTTTAACGCCCGACTCACAGTGGTCTTGGACATGCCGAGAAACTTTGCGAGGAGCTGTAGATTCATAGGAAAACGCTCAATGTTGACCATTGATTATAGTGGGGCCGATGAGCTAGCCGCCACAAGGTTCGCCTGAATCATTGAATAAATACAACACCATTGACGTTCGCCCAACGCCAGCGTCGGGCGGCGCAGGGTCGCAAGCCGGGCAATCAGCGCGCGGCGGCCGCTTCGGCAGCCGCCATCTCCTGCTCCACCAGCGGCACCCACCACTTGCCATCCAACGCCGGCCGCAAAATATCGAGCGGCAGGCCAATCGCCGGCGTCGCCAGCGGCAAGCGGCGCTCCCCGGCCAGCTCGGCGATGCGGTTGAACGGATCGTGCCACGCGTGCATCGACAAATCGAACGTGCCGTTATGAATCGGCATCATCACCTTGCCCCGCAAGTCGATGTGCGCCTGCAGCGACTCCTCCGGCTGCATATGCACGTCCGGCCATTGCGGATCGTAAGCGCCGGTCTCCACCATCGTCACGTCGAACGGCCCGAACTTGCGGCCGATTTCCTTGAATCCATCGAAGTAGCCGGTATCGCCGCTGAAAAATATCCGTACATCGCGGTCCTCGATGACAAACGAGGCCCATAGCGTCTTGTTGCGGTCGCGCAGGCTGCGCCCGGAAAAATGCTGCGCCGGCGTCGCCACCAGCTTCAGCCCGGCGACATTGGTGCTCTGCCACCAGCTCAGCTGGCGCACCTTGGCGGCCGGGATGCCCCACGCGATCAACCGGTCGCCCACGCCCAGCGGCGTGATGAAATGCTCGGTCTTGGCGGCCAGCTTCAGCACGGCCGCGCGGTCCAGGTGGTCGTAATGGTCGTGCGACAGGATGATGCCCTTGATCGGCGGCAGCTCGTCGATGCTGATCGGCGGTTTGTGGAAGCGGCGCGGACCGGCCCACTGCACCGGCGAGGCGCGCTCCGAGAACACCGGGTCGGTGAGCCAGAAGTGGCCGTTGAGCTTGAGCAGCACGGTCGAGTGGCCAAGGCGGAAAAGCGTGCGATCCGGAGCATCCAATAACTGGCGCTGCGTGATCGCGTGAACGGGAATGGGTTGTTTCGGCACGGTGTCGGCCGGTTTGTCGAACATGGTGCGCAAAATGATGCCCACCGCCTGCATGAACCCCATCGCGTGCATCTTGACCGGATTGCGGAACTTGCCGCTGCGCGTGCGCGGCGCGCTGGGCACGGACATGCCGTCGAGGCCGTCTTGGCGATCCAGCCCGCCCATGGTGGATTTGGCGATCACGTTGGGGTAAGTCACGGTAGGGTTAGTCATAGGGCCGCTCCTGGTAAATGACGATGTACACTACACAGTGTAGTTCCGTTTTTTGAAAAAGTAAACCAGACAGTGTAAAATAAACCCATGACCACGCCCCTCAAATTAACCGACCGTAAACGCCAAGCCATCGTCGACGCCGCCATTGCCGAGTTCCGCGCCAGCGGTTTCGAATCGACCAGCATGGACAAGATCGCCGCCACGGCGGGGGTATCGAAGCGCACCGTCTACAACCACTTCCCTAGCAAGGACGAACTGTTCGCGCAAATATTGGATCAGTTGTGGTCTCGCACGTCGGCGCTGACGGAAACGCCGTACCTGCCGGACGTGCCGCTGCGCCAGCAACTGCTGGAAATTTTGTGGAAGAAGATGGAGCTGCTGCAGGACGGGTATTTCCTCGATCTGGCGCGCGTGGCCATCGCCGAGGCGATCCACTCGCCCGAGCGCGGGCACGAGATGGTGGCACGGCTCAGCTCGAAGGAGGAAGCCGCCACGCTGTGGCTGCGCGCGGCGCAAGCCGACGGCAAGCTGCGCGACACCGATCCGGTGCTGGCCTCGCACATGCTGCAAGGCCAGTTGAAGGCTTTCGCTTTTTGGCCGCAGGTGACGATGAACCAGCCGCCGCTGGACAAGGCCACGCAGCAAACGGTGATCGAAACCACCGTCGACATGTTCCTGGCCTATTACGCGCGCCCTTAGCTTGGGCGCGGCGGCCGTCTAGGCGAAGCTCACCGCGTAAATCGGCGGCAACGTGGTGGAAATGGCCTGCCACTGGCCGCCGCCGTCCTCCGACATCCAGGCGCCGCCGGTCGTCGAGCCCATCAGCACCAGTTGCCCGTCGTCGCTGACCGCCAGCCCGTGCCGGTAGACCAGATCGTAGCAATGCTGCTGCGGCAGGCCGCCGCGCCACGCGGTGAAGCTGCGCCCGCCGTCGACGGTGCGGGTGACAGCCAGCGCCGCGCCCGGCGGAATCCGCCGGCTGTCGGCCTCGGCCGGCACAAACCACGCCGTCTCGCCGTCCCGCGGATGGACCGCCGTCACGAAACCGAAATTCGAATGCGGCGCGGCCCGCACCTCGGTCCAGTTCGCGCCGTTGTCGACGCTGCGCCAGATGCCGTTGTGATGCTGGCACCACAGCTTGTCGGGCTCGCCCGCGCAGCGCACGATGCGGTGCGGGTCCTGCACCGCCTCCACCTCGGCCAGCTCGGGCGGCATATACGTTGCCGCCATGCCCTTGGCGCGCGGCGACCAGCTCTCGCCGCCGTCGTTGGTGAGCCAGGCGCCGCCGCAGGACACGCCCACCAGCACCGAGCGGCTGTTGCGGGGATCGACGCAAATGCTATGGATGCCCGGCACATCGTAGCCGCCGCCCATCCACTGGCCGCGCTCGGGGACATTCCACAGCGACTCGACCAGATGCCAGCTGTCGCCACGGTCGTTCGAGCGGAACAGGCCGCCCGGCAGGGTCCCGGCCCACAGCACGCCCGGCTGGTCCGGCCCGCCGGCTGCCAGCGACCAGATCTGCACCACCTTCCACTCGACCTTGTCGTCGCTGCCTTCCGGCTTGGGCGGAAACGCCGGCGTGGCCACCTCGACCCAGGCGCCGGCGCCCGGATCGCGCCGGTGCAGCTTGGCGCCGAAGTGGCCCAGGTTGAGCGCGGCGTACAAGGTGCCGTCGCGCCGGTCGGGCAACACCATCGACACCGGATCGCCGAGAAAATGCTGCCGGTCCAGGTGCCACGCCTCGTGCGTGCGATAGACTTCGAACAAACCTTTGCGGGTTGCCAGATAGGCGCGGTCGGACATGTCAGCCTCCTGATAAAGCTTGCAAAATGTAAACGTTGGACATGGGCGCGAGCGCGTCGTTCAGCACGGCCCGATCACCGCTGCGCCGGCCGTCGATGAAGATGACGACGTTGCGGCGCAGATGGCCCTGCTCGTCGAGCACGTAGCCGCGCAGCTTCGGATGGGCGTCGAAGGCCTGCTCCAAAGCGCCGCGAAGATCGGCCGCGTCGGTCTCCACCTGCGGCACGGTCATGAATCGACCCAGTTGCTGGGTAAAAATCAGTTGCGCCATGTTTATTTGTCATTGGTCGACTGGATTCCACACGATTCTAACGCGAATC
>DASVTJ010000430.1:0-4323 GCA_036387635.1 Duganella sp. | reverse complement strand
ATCGCGGCCATCTGCGCGGTGGTCTTGATTTTGCCCAGCGAGCTGACGGCGACCGATTTGGAGGCGCCGATTTGCGCCATCCATTCGCGCAGCGCCGAGATGGCGATCTCGCGGCCGATGATCACGAACGACAGCACGGCGTTGGCGCGGTCCAGCTGCACCAGCACGAGCAAGGCGCCGGCCACCATCAATTTGTCCGCCACGGGGTCGAGGAAAGCGCCGAAGGCCGATGTCTGGTTCCAGCGGCGCGCCAGAAAACCGTCGAACCAGTCTGTGATCGCGGCGATGAGGAACACCAGCGTGGCGGCCAGGTTTTGATCGGCCACCGGCAGCATCGTCGTCGGCAGATAGTAAACGCCCACCACCAGCGGAATCAGCGCAACGCGCAACCAGGTCAAAAGTATCGGTATATTGAAGGGCATATGCTTGAGTGAAGGTGCGGCTGTGAGTATTTTGTTACGCGCCGCTAGTCTACCTTGCCGCCGCACATTAAACCAGCACGTTTGCCGCCGTCACTCACTGCCCGCCTAGTGCAGCTGGCGGTAAATCTCCTCGGCCAGCGCACTGGAGATGCCTTCGACCTGCTTCAGGTCCTCGACGCTGGCGTTGACCACCCCGCGCAGGCCGCCGAAGCGCGCCAGCAGGCGCTGGCGGCGTTTGGCGCCGATGCCCTCGATCTCTTCGAGCCGAGAGGTCTGGCGCGTCTTGGCGCGCTTGGCGCGCATGCCGGTGATGGCGAAGCGGTGCGCCTCGTCCCGGATCAATGCGACCAGCATCAGCGCCGCCGATTCCTTGCCCAGTTCCTGCGACGGACGGCCGTCGACGAACATCAACGTCTCGAGGCCGACGCGGCGCCCCTCCCCCTTGGCCACGCCGACAATCAAGCTGATATCGAGTCCCAGTTCGGCGAACACCTGGCGCGCCATTTCGATCTGGCCCTTGCCGCCGTCGATCAGCACCACGTCCGGCATGACGCCGTCGCCGTTGGCCACCTTCTCGTAGCGGCGCAACAGCACCTGCCGCATCGCCGCGTAATCGTCGCCGGGCGTGATGTCGTTGATGTTATAGCGGCGGTATTCGCCGTTCTGCATCTGGTGGTGGTGGAATACCACGCACGACGCTTGCGTCGCCTCGCCCTGCGTGTGCGAGATGTCGAAGCATTCCACGCGCAGCAGGTCGATGTCCTCCGGTTCCAGCGCCAGCGCCTCGACCAGCGCGCGGGTGCGCGACTGCTGCGAGCCCTGTTCCGACAGCAGGCGCGCCAGCGAGATCTCGGCGCCCTTCTGCGCCAGCTCCAGCCATTTGCGGCGCTGGTCCTGCGGCTGGAATATCAGGTTGATGCGGTGGCCGCACTGCTCCTGCAACGCCACCATCAACGCCGGCTGGTCGAATTCGATATTCAGGATCAGCGTGCCGGGGATGAATTTCTCGGTGTAGTGCTGCACCAGGAACGCGGCCAGCACTTCGACTTCGATCGGATCTTCGGCGATGGCGGCGGCGTCGCCCAGGTGGTTGGGGAAGTAGGCACGGTCGCCCAGGTGGCGGCCGCCGCGCACCATCGCCAGATTGACGCAGGCGCGCCCGCCCTGCACCAGCACCGCGATGATGTCGACGTCGGCGTCGCCGGTGGTTTCCATGCTTTGCTGGTGCAGCACGCGCGACAGCGACTGGATTTGGTTGCGCACCGAGGCGGCCTGCTCGAATTTGAGGTCGGCGGCGTAGGCGTGCATTTTCTTTTCCAGATCCTCCATTACTTCGCTCTGGCGCCCGCGCAGGAAGCGTGCAGCGTTTTCGACGTCGACCTTGTAGTCTTCCTTGCTGATCAAATCGACGCACGGGCCGCTGCAACGGCCGATCTGGTGCAGCAGGCAGGGGCGCGTGCGGTTCGAGTAGACGCTGTCCTCGCAGGTGCGGATCAAAAACACCTTTTGCAGAATCTGCATCGATTCCTTGACCGCCCACGAGCTGGGGAACGGGCCGAAATACTGGTTCTTGCGATCGACCGCGCCGCGATAGTAGACCATGCGCGGCGAGTCGCCGCCGGTGATCTTCAGGTACGGGTACGACTTATCGTCGCGGAACAGGATGTTGAAGCGCGGCGCCAGCGCCTTGATCAGGTTATTCTCGAGGATCAGCGCTTCGGCCTCGCTGTGGGTGACCGTCGTTTCCAGGCGCGCGATGCGCTCGACCATCATGGCGATGCGCGGGCTGGCGATGTTCTTCTGGAAGTAGCTCGAGACGCGTTTTTTCAGGTCGCGCGCCTTGCCGACGTAGAGGACCTTGTCCTCGGCGTCGAAGTAGCGGTACACGCCCGGCAGGTTGGGCAGCTTGGCCACGGTGGCCAGTACCAGTTCGCGCGGTGCTGGTGCTGGTGCGGCGGCGCTTGCGGTGGTTGCGGTGGTTGCGGTGGTTGCGACTTCTGTCATTACGGCTCTCGGTGCGATCTTAAACGGCTTGCTCGACGATGACGAAGGCGACGGCGTATTCCGCCTCGTCGCTGACCGTCACCTGCGTTGTCAGCTTATGCTTTTCCATGAATTCCTTCAGCACGCCACTGCACACAATCATCGGTTTGCCGCTTGGCGCGTTGAGCATTTGCGCGGCCGGCCACGTCATCGGCATGCGGATGCCGAGGCCGATGGCCTTGGCGAAGGCCTCCTTGGCGGCGAACCGGGTGGCGACGAAACGGATGCCGCGCACCGGGTTCTTGGCTTTGCGCGCCAGGTACTTCTCCATCTCCTGCGGACCCAATATCTTTTTGGCGAAGCGGTCGCCGTGGCGCGCCAGCGCTTCCTCGATGCGCGGGATCTTGCAGATATCGGTGCCGATACCGTAGATCACCGCGCCCCCAGACGGGTCGAGACCATGATGGCCTTCATCTCGCGCACGGCGTTTTCCCAGCCGACGAACACCGAATGGGCGACGATGGCGTGGCCGATATTGAGCTCCGAAATATCGCCGATGGCGGCGATGGCCTGCACGTTGGTGTAGTGCAGACCGTGGCCGGCGTTGACCTTCAAGCCTTTGCCAACGCCAAACAGCACGCCGCGCTGAATGCGCTCCAGTTCCGCCGCCTGCTCGGCGCCTTCGCTGTCGGCATAGCGGCCGGTGTGCAGCTCGATCACCGGTGCGCCGATTTCCGCCGTGGCGGCGATCTGCGCCTCGTCGGCGTCGATGAACAGGCTGACGCGAATGCCCTCGGCCTGCAATTGCTTGACCGCCGCCTGCACGGCGTTGAAGTGCGTGACGACATCGAGGCCGCCTTCGGTGGTGACCTCGGTACGCTTTTCCGGCACCAGGCAGACGTCGGCCGGCTTGATGCGGCAGGCGAAGTCGATCATCTCCTGTGTGACGGCGGCCTCCAGGTTCATGCGCGTCATCAGCTGCGGCGCCAGCGCGAGGACGTCGGCGTCCTTGATGTGGCGGCGGTCTTCGCGCAGGTGCAAGGTGATGCAGTCCGCGCCGGCCTGCTCGGCCAGCAGCGCGGCGCGGATCGGATCCGGGTACATCGTGCCGCGCGCGTTGCGCAAGGTGGCGACGTGGTCGATGTTCACGCCAAGGTCGATGATGGTGCCGGAAGGATGCAGGTAGCTCATTTGTCTTTACCGTTTTTGTTTTATAACTGCGTGTTTTGACTGCGGATCGTTCTGTGACTACGATTTATAACTGCGACAGGTCGATCAGGATCTGGCGCGTGTTCAGCGGCGCGCCGCCCAGGTGGTGCGCCAGTAGGAAGCGCATCAGCTGCTTGCTCTGCGACTGCGTGGCGGCATCGCGGTAGTCCTCGCGCTCCATGTCCAGCAGCGTCTTGCCGGCCACGCGCGGCGACTGGTCCGACGCGCGCTCGGGACGCGGGCCGCGATCCGGGTCGACCACGTAGACCAAGTCGGCCCGCACCGGGCCACGGGTAGTGGTGCAGCGCGACAGGTCGGCCGAGACCCCTGTCTCCCTAAGTAGGGCCCGTTCGAATTTTCGCAAGACGATGGATGCCGGTTCGTTGTGCGCCAGTTGGTTGAGCGTGTCGACGTAATGGTCGAACAGGGCCGGATGGGCGTCGTCGCGCGCCAGCAGCTTGACCAGCAGTTCATTCAGATAAAAGCCGCACAGCAGCGCGGTTTTCTCCAGTGGCAGCATGCCGCCAACCCATTCGGCGTCGGTCAAGGTGCGCAGCTCGGACTTGCCGACCCAGCTCGACGACAGCGGCTGGAAGGTTTGCAGCACGCCGCGCAGCTGCGAGTGCGGCCGCTTGGCGCCCTTGGCGATCAACGCCACGCGGCCGAAGTCGCGCGTGAACAGATCGATGATCAGGCTGGTTTCTTTGTA
>DASVTJ010000429.1:0-2863 GCA_036387635.1 Duganella sp. | reverse complement strand
ATCGTCGGCGTCGAAGGTTTCAGCCGCGACGCCCAGCGCTCGCAGGAAGCCATCGCGCCGTTCCACGTCTTTAAAAGCTGCATCGAATACCTGCAAGCGCACCTGACCGAGGATATCGGCATCGAACATCTGGCCAGCCTGTCGTGCATGTCGCTGTCGACGTTCGAGCGCAAATTCAAGCAGCATTTTTCCATGACGCCGAAGCAATACATCCTGCGCATGAAGATCCACGAGGCGTGCCGGCTGCTGCCGGGCGCGAACAGCATCGCGCGCGTGGCGGTGGAAACCGGCTTTGGCGGGCAAAGTTATTTCACCAAGATTTTCCGCAGCGTGGTCGGCATCACACCCAAACAGTATCAGCTGTCCTTGCTGGCCTCCGGGCGGGCGGGCACGGTCCGAAGGAGCAATTGAACCAAAGATTTATTGGAGGAGACATGTTGCAAACAGAACGAGAGATCGACGGACGCAGATCCGCTCTCATCAAATTAGCCGGCCTGTGTGGCCTGGCATTGTCCGGCGACGCCCTGGCGGCGCTGGCGGGCGCCGCGAAAGGAACCGCGGCGAAGGGTGCGGCAACTAACGCGCCCGGCTTGCTGTCGCCCGAGGCGCTGGCGCTGACCGCCGTGCTGGCCGAGCACATCATTCCCGCGACCGACACGCCCGGCGCGTTGGCCGTGGGCGCGCACCGAACGATCGACCGCATGCTGCTGGCGTGCGCCACCGCGTCCGAGCAGCGCAGTTTTTTGGACGGACTGGAGCGCGTCGACGCGCAGGCCATGGACGCCGACGGCAAACGCTTCCGCGCGCTGCCGCCCAAGCGCCGGGTCGCGCTGCTGCACGCCCTCGATGGCGGCACGGCGCCGTTCAACGGCGACGACCAGCTGTTTTTCCGCAAGCTGAAGTCGTACACGCTGTTCGCCTATTACACGTCGGAAGCGGGCGCGACGCGCGAGCTGGCGTACCTGCCTGTGCCCGGAGGCTACAAGGGCAACTTCCCCCTTCGCAAAAATACACGCACGTGGGCGATCTGACATGAGCCAACCTTCATCGTTCTACATTAAGCAAAGCGCCGAACAATTCGACGCCATCGTCGTCGGCTCGGGCATCACCGGCGGCTGGGCCGCCAAGGAACTGTGCGAGCGCGGCCTGCGCACCCTCATGGTCGAGCGCGGCCGTCCGGTCGAGCACCGCACAGACTACATCGGCGAGGGCGTCGACGAGTGGAAGATGCCCAACCGGGGCCTGGTCGAGGAAAAGCTGGCGGCGGACCAGTTCGCCGAGCAGCGCAAATGCTACGCCTTCGACGACCACACCAAACACTTTTTCAACAACGACCGCGACATGCCCTACAGCACGCCGGAAGGCCGGCCGTTCAGCTGGATACGCGGCAACCAGCTGGGCGGCAAGTCGCTGATGTGGGCGCGCCAGTCCTACCGCTGGAGCGACCTGGACTTCGGCGCCAACGCCAAGGACGGCCACGGCACCGACTGGCCGATCCGCTACGCCGACCTGGAACAATGGTACGGCCATGTCGAGCGCCACGTCGGCATCAGCGGCGCGCGCGAAAACCTGGCGGTGCTGCCGGACAGCGAATTCCTGCCGCCGTTCGAGTTCAACACCGTTGAGGCGGCGATGAAGAAGAAGTTCGACGCCAGCTTCGCGCCGGCGCGGATGATCATGGGCCGCTGCGCCCACCTGACCGTGCCGAACGAAAAGCATCTGGAAATGGGGCGCGGCAGCTGCATGGCGCGCACCATGTGCCATCGAGGCTGTTCCTTCGGCGCCTATTTCTCGACGCAGAGTTCGACCTTGCCGGCCGCCGCCGCGACCGGCCGCCTGAGCGTGGCCACCAACGCCATCGTCCACAGCGTGATCTACGACGCCAAGACCAACCGCGCCACCGGCGTGCGCGTGATCGATGCCGAAACGATGGAAACGCGCGAGTTCTTCGCCAAGGTGGTGTTCTTGTGCGCCTCGACGTTGGGCAGCACGCAGGTGCTGCTGAACTCGACCTCCGAGGCCTTCCCGACCGGATTGGGTAATTCGTCCGGCGTGCTGGGCCACTACCTGATGGACCATCTGTTCGGCGCCGGCGCCTCCGGCCGCGTCGAAGGCTACGAGAACGACTATTACTCGGGCCGCCGCCCGACCGGGCCGTACATTCCGCGTTTCCGCAACGTCGCCGAGCAACATCCGGGCTTCCTGCGCGGCTATGCGTTGGCCGGCGGCGCCGGGCGCGAAGGCTGGCAGCAGCAGGGCGGCAAGCCCGGCTTCGGCAAGGATTACAAGGCCATGATCCGCAAGCCGGGCGGCTGGCACTTCGGCCTGTACGGCCAGGGCGAGATGCTGCCGCGCTATGAAAACATGGTCGCCCTGCATCCGACCAAGAAGGACAAATGGGGCATGCCGCAGTTGCACATCGATTGCACCTATTCGGCCAACGACGACAAGATGCGCGAGGACATGGCCGACACCGCCGCCAACATCCTCGAATCGCTGGGCGTCAAGGACGTCAAGAAATCGATCAAGAGCACCGAACAGTGGGCGCCCGGCCTGTCGATCCACGAAATGGGCACGGCGCGCATGGGGCGCGATGCGAAGACGTCGATGCTTAACGGTCACAACCAGTCGCACGACGTGCCGAACCTGTTCGTCACCGATGGCGCCAGCATGTGTTCCGGCGCTTGGCAGAACCCGTCGCTGACGTTCATGGCGCTGACCGTGCGCGCCTGCGACTACGCGGTCGAACAACTCAAACTTGGCAAACTTTAAGGAAATGAACATGAATGTTTTCAACAGCTATCCACGCAACGCTCCGAAGCTGGGTCTGACACTGGCCCTAACGCTGTCCTGTGCGTTTGGT
>DASVTJ010000428.1:0-2250 GCA_036387635.1 Duganella sp. | reverse complement strand
GGGCACGCCTACGGCTTGCCGCTGAGCGGCAGCGGCACCGAGGCGGCCGTGGCCCGCATCGGCCGCGACGACCTGGTCAAGTACCATCAAAGCTGGTTCAAGCCGAACAACGCCACCTTGCTGGTGGTGGGCGACACCACCTTGGCCGAGATCACGCCGCTGCTGGAAAAGGCGTTTGGCGGCTGGAAGGCCGGCGCGACGCCCACGAAAACCATCGCCCAGGTGGCGCCGGCCGACAAGCCGGTGGTGTATCTGATGGACAAGCCGGGCGCGCTGCAAAGCGTGATCTACGGCGTGCAGCTGGCGCCGCCGCGCAACGCGCCCGACGCGGTGCAGCTTGGCGTGGTCAACAATATCTTCGGCGGCAATTTCGGCTCGCGCATCAATATGAACCTGCGCGAGGACAAGCACTGGTCGTACGGCGTGCGCTCCAGCCTGCCTTCGGCGGTGGGCCAGCGGCTGTATCTGAGCACGTCGCCGGTGCAGAGCGACAAGACCAAGGAAGCGTTGCAGGAGCTGGTGCGCGAATACGGCGACATCGCCGGCGCCAAGCCGATCACCGCCGCCGAGTTGGCCGACGCCAAGAACAACGAGACGCTAGCGCTGCCGGGCTCGTTTGAAACGGTGGGCCAGCTGGCCGGCGCCTACAGCGCCGTGCTGCAATACAAGCTGCCGGAAAACTACTACGACACCTTCACCGGCACGGTGCTGGCGATGACGCCGGAGCAGGCCAACGCGCTGGCGGCGCGCACCATCGCGCCGGGCAAGCTGGTGTGGGTGGTGGTGGGCGACATGAGCAAGGTCGAGAGCGGCGTGCGCGAGCTCAAGCTGGGCGAGGTGCGCAAGATCGACGCCGACGGCAATCCGCTGTAAGCGACATCAAAGCGTAGCGGTCCGCGAGACGCTCCGCAAGCCCCGCCGGTGTGATGCCGGCGGGGCTTTTTTTCGCGCGGTCGTTCGGTTGGCTAGTTGCCGCGGTAGGTCGAGTAGCCGAAGGGGCTCAGCAACAGCGGGATGTGGTAGTGCGGCACCGAGCCGTCGACCGTGAAAATCACCCGCACTTCCGGGACGGGGCGATGACAAGTTTGTCATCCGCTACCCGGCCGCGCCGGGATGGACGTCGGACTAACCGGTCCATGTATATACCAGGGTGGCGGCGGGCTTAGTTCGCAAGCCACGGCGCGGATTGCATATTGCTTGATATGGCTCAAGCGAAGCGGCCGTGGGGCAAACAAAACGGCATCCAGCCCGATCCTATGGTGATGACCCATCCGATCGTCCCGCGCCATGTTTGATGCCAATCTTCCGCCGGCCGCCGAGAGTGCCGAGAGTGCCGATAGAACCGGCCACGCCGACCCAGCCCTCCGTGGCAGGCCGCGCGCGGTCATCGAACTGCGCGAGGCGGTCGCGCTGATCGTCGGCGTCGTCATCGGCGCCGGCATCTTCAAGGCGCCGTCGATGGTGGCCGGCCTGACCGGCGAGGCCGGCTGGATGTTCGCGGCCTGGGTGCTCGGCGGGGCGATCTCGCTGGTCGGCGCCTTGTGTTACGCCGAACTGGGCACCGCTTACGCCCACGTCGGCGGCGACTACCATTTCCTGCAGCGGGCGTACGGCCGCTCGGTATCCTTCCTGTTCGCGTGGGCGCGCTTTTCGGTGATCGCCACCGGCTCGATCGCGCTGCTCGGCTTCGTCTTCGGCGACTACATGAACCAGTTGCTGCCGCTCGGCGCGCTCGGTCCCGCCTGCTACGGGGCGGCCGCCATCGCCGTGCTGTCGTGGTTGAACATACGCAGCGTCAAGGCCGGAACGCGGGCGCAGGCGTGGTTGACGGCGCTCGAGATCGGCGGTCTGCTGCTGATCGTCGCGGCCGCGTTGTTCTTGATCGGCACGGACGGGGCGCCCCCGCCCGACACAACGCCGACGTCGGGCACGGCGGCGTTGCCCGTGTCGTTCGGCATGGCGATGGTGTTCGTGCTGCTGACCTACGGCGGCTGGAACGAGGCGGCCTACCTCAGCGCCGAGCTCCAGAACGGACGGCGCGACATGGTGCGCGCGCTGGTGCTGTCGCTGTCGCTCATCACCGCGCTGTACCTGCTGGTGACGTGGGCGTACTGGAAAGGCCTGGGCCTGGACGGCATGCGCCGTTCCGACGCCGTCGCCGCCGACCTGGTGCGCAATGCGTTCGGGCCGGTCGGCGCGCACGTCATGTCGCTGCTCATCGCGATCGCCGCCATCACGTCGATCAACGCC
>DASVTJ010000427.1:0-3949 GCA_036387635.1 Duganella sp. | reverse complement strand
GTCAGGGTACTCTGCTGGTCACGGAAGTGTTTCTGCCTTCCGTGCTGGACCTGAAACAACAGCGCAGTCATAACGAATAAACAACGAACAGAAGCGAGCAATGAATCTATTTTTCGAAGAATCCGGCGATTTCAAGGTCGGCACCATGATGTCGCAAGCGGGCGAGGCCTACCAGGTTGAAATGGCCAGCGGCAAGCGCACCAAGGTCAAGATCAAGGACGTGCTGTTGCAGTACGAGAAGCCGTCGCCGACGGATTTGATGGAACAGGCCAAGGCCGTCGCCGCCGAGATCGACCTCGAGTTCCTGTGGGAAGTGGCGGGCGGCGAGGAATTCGGCTTTGCCGAGCTGGGCGCCGAATACTTCGGCCACACGCCGTTGCCTACCGAGGCCGCCGGTTTGATCCTGAGCCTGCATTCGGCGCCGATCTATTTCTACAAGAAGGGCCGTGGCCGCTACAAGGCCGCGCCGGAGCAATCGCTGCGCGCCGCCCAGGCCGGTATCGAGAAAAAGAAACAGCAGGCGCTGGTGCAGGCGGAGTATGTCGAGCAACTGAAGGCCAACCAGCTGCCCGAGTCGATGAAGCCGATCGTCATGCAGCTGCTGTTCAAGCCGGACAAGAATTCGATCGAATACAAGGCGATGGAAGCGGCGTGCAATGAGTTGCACACCAATCCGCAGCGCCTGATGCTGGCGACCGGCGGCGTGCAATCGCCGAAGGCGCTGCACATGGCCAAGTTCCTGTTCGAAAGCTTCCCGCGCGGCGCCGGTTTCCCGGACGTGCCGGTGCCGGTGGCGCCGACCAATCTGCCGCTGGCCGACGTCAAGGCGTTCTCGATCGACGACGTCACCACCACCGAGATCGACGACGCCTTCTCGGTCACCAAGCTGGCCGACGGCAACGTCAAGATCGGCATCCACATCGCCGCACCGGGCCTGGGCATCAAGCCGGACGACGCGGTCGACAAGATGGCGCGCGCGCGCATGTCCACTGTGTATATGCCGGGTGACAAGATCACCATGCTGCCGGACTCGATCGTTGAAGCGTTCACCCTGGCCGAGGGCAAGACGTGTCCGGCGCTGTCGCTGTACGCGACGTTGAACCCGGCCGACTGGTCGCTGATCGCCACCGAAACGCGCGCCGAGATGGTGCCGATCGAAAGCAATCTACGTCACAACGACCTCGACGATCTGGTCAACGAGGAAACGCTCGACAGCGGCGCGGGCGAATACCCCCACAAGGAAGAGCTGGGCCTGATCTGGAAATGGGCGCAGGTGCTGGAGGCGGCGCGCATGGTCAAGCGCGAAGGCTTCGGCCTCAAGCCGGAACAAAACAACCGCGTCGACTTTAACTTCTATGTCGAAAACGATGTCGTCACCGTCAGCCGCCGCAAGCGCGGCGCGCCGCTCGACAAGATCGTCGCCGAGCTGATGATTTTCGCCAACAGCACTTGGGGCAAGCTGATGCACGACCACGGCGTGCCCGGTATTTACCGCAGCCAGGGTCAGGGCGTCGGTGGCTGGGCCGCCAAGATGCAGGTGCGCATGGTCACGCACGCGGCGCCGCACCAGGGGCTGGGCGTCGATCAATACGCGTGGAGCACGTCGCCGTTGCGCCGCTACACCGATCTGGTCAACCAGTGGCAGATCCTGGCGTGCGCCGAGCACGGCGTGACCGCGCCGCTGGTGGCGCCGTTCAAGCCGAAGGATTCGGAATTGTTCTCGATCGTGTCGCAATTCGACGCGGCGTACGCGGCCTATGGCGACCATCAGTCGAACATGGAACGCTACTGGTGCCTGCGCTGGCTGGGCCAGGAAAACGCCCGCCAGGTCGAGGCGGTGGTGCTCAAGGACGAGGTGCTGCGCCTGGTCGATGTTCCGCTGATCATCCGTTTGCCGGGCATGCCGTCGGTGGCGCGCGGCGCCCAGGTCAAGATCGATATCCTGCGCTGGGACGAGGTCGACCTCTCGATCGAAGCGCGCATCCTGGAGATACCGACCACCGAGGCGGTGGCCGCCGATGCCGAGCTGGACTACGAGGACGAAGTGGTCGATGCGCCGGAGGAAGCCGTGGAGGCGCCTGAAGTGGCGGTGGAAGTCGCCGCCGAGGTAACCGCCGAAGAGCCGGCCGCCAAATAATCGACAACCGCACCGGCGGTAGCCGCCGGACTTGCTTTGACGTAAAATCAGCCCACACTTTTAACCCCGGTCCCGCGTGAAGTCTTTTCAAGAAAATCGCTTCCTGTATATTGCCGTCGGCGTGTCGCTGCTGGCGCACGCCGCCCTGTTGGCGGTGCGTTTTGTCGCGCCGCCGCCGGCCCCGGTGAAGCCGACCGATCCGGGGCTGGAGGTGATCCTCGTCAACGCCAAGCACAGCAAGGCGCCGCTGAAGGCCGAGGCGCTGGCGCAAGCCAATCTGGACGGCGGCGGCAACGTCGACAAGGGCCGCTCCAAGTCGCCGCTGCCGGACATGCGCAAGACCGAGGATGGCGAGAGCATCAAGGCGTCCAAGCGCCGCATCGCCGAGCTCGAGGAACGCCAGAAAAATCTGCTCACGCGCGTGGCCAAGCCTGATCCGTTCGCCGCGCCGCCGGTGACGGAAAAGACCGCGCCCGATCCGCTGCCAAGCGGCGCCGACCTGCTCGATTCGAGCAAGGCTATCGCCCGCCGCGCCGCCGAGATCAGCGAAACCATCGAAGACCAGAACAAGCGCCCGAAGAAAACCTTCATTACGCCGAGCACGCGCGGCGTTGGCTACGCGATGTACTACAAAACGCTGCAGAAGCGGATCGAAGACATCGGTACGCTGAACTTCCCGCAGAAGAACGGCCGCAAGCTGTACGGCCAGCTGGTGTTGTCGATCCCGGTGTTCCAGGACGGCAGCATTTACGAGAAGGAGGGCGGCATCAAGGTCGACCGCAGCTCCGGCAACGCCGCGCTGGACGAGGCGGCCATCAAGATCGTGCGCCGCGCGGCGCCGTTCGGCAAGTTCCCGCCGAACATGCTGTCGGCCGAGAAGGACGATCTGTGGGTGATCGTGACGACGTTCAAATTCACCCGCGACGACAAATTACAAGCCGACATGACCGGCGGAGAACGATGACGATGGATCGCTACTGCGTGTTCGGCAACCCAATTGCCCACAGCAAATCGCCCGAGATACATGCGGCCTACGCGGCGCAGACCGGCCAGCAACTGCTGTATGAAAAACGGCTGGCGCCGCTCGACGGCTTTGCGGCCGCCGTGCACGCCTTCATCGCCGAGGGCGGCCTTGGGGCCAACGTTACCTTGCCGTTCAAGCTGGAGGCGGTCAAGGTCGCCAACGCGTTGACGATCCGCGCCCAGGCCGCCGGCGCCGTCAATACCTTGCACTTCACCGACGACGGCATCATCGGCGACAACACCGACGGCGCCGGCCTGGTGGCCGACATCGTCGGCAACGCCGGCGTGCCGATCACCGGCAAGCGGGTGCTGCTGCTGGGCGCGGGCGGCGCGGCGCGCGGCGCCGTCCTGCCGATCCTGGAACATCGTCCGGCGCAACTGGTTATCGCCAACCGCACCGTGGCCACCGCCGTCGCGCTGGCGGAACAGTTCGCCGCGCTGGGCGGCGCGGGCGTGGTCTCGGCCTGCGGCTTCGCCGATATCGAGGGTGGATTCGACATAGTCATCAACGCCACCGCCGCCAGCCTGAGCGCCGAGGTGCCGCCGATCTCGCCGGCCGTGTTCGCGCCCGGCGCCCTGGCTTTCGACATGATGTATGCAAAATCCCCCACCGTATTTTTGCAGTTCGCGGCGCAGCACGGCGCGCGGGTGCGTGACGGCCTGGGCATGCTGGTCGAGCAGGCGGCCGAGGCGTTCAGCGTGTGGCGCGGCGTGCATCCGGCCACCGGCGATGTGTTGCAGAATCTGCGCGACCAGTTATGAGCGCCGCCAAAGGGGGCCGCAAGTGGG
>DASVTJ010000426.1:0-11448 GCA_036387635.1 Duganella sp. | reverse complement strand
GCAGCCATCGGCGCGCGGCTCGTCGGTGTTCGTGCTGTCGGAAAAAGGCGCCAGTTCGACGGCGGCGCGCTGGCTGGCGGACAAGGAAAACCAGGCCGACACCATCGGCGGCGTCAACGTCAAGAACCACGACCGCCAGCTCGCCAGCGTGCTGTTCGACCTGTCGACGACGGCGCAGATCAACGACAGCCTGAAACTGGGCAAGTCGGTGCTGGGCGAGATCGGCGGCATCAACCGGCTGCACAAAGGCTCGGTCGAGCAGGCCGGCTTCGCGGTGCTCAAGGCGCCCGACATCCCGTCGATCCTGATCGAGACGGCCTTCATCTCCAATCCCGAGGAAGAGGCAAAGCTGCTCGACGACGGCTACCAGAATCAACTGGCCGACGCCATCGTCAAGGGCATCCGCCGCTATTTCGCCAAGAACCCGCCGCTGGCCAAGAGCCGGCTGACCTAATCCTTAACCAAACAACGGAACCACCATGGCTGTAGTTAAGATGACAGAATTCGGCGCCCTGCCCGCCGTGCATATTACCGCCGCCGATGGCGCGCAGGCGACGGTGTCGCTGTTCGGCGCCCATCTGCTGTCCTGGAAAACCGCCGACGGCAAGGAGCGCCTGTTCGTCAGCTCGCAAACGCCGCTCGACGGCAGCAAGGCGATACGCGGCGGCGTGCCGGTCATCTTCCCGCAGTTTAATGTGCGCGGACCGGGACTGCGCCACGGCTTTGCCCGCGTCAGCACCTGGCGCCTGAGCGACAGCGGCGGCGATGGCGGCCGCTCGTTCCTGGAATTGAGCCTGAATCAGGACGACCTGTCCGCCGAACACGCGCAGGCCTGGCCGCACGCCTTCGAGCTGACGTTGCGCTTCACGTTGCACGGCGACGCCATCGACGCCGACTTCAAGGTCCGCAACAGCGGCGCCGTGGCGTTCCCGTTCGGCGTGGCGCTGCACACCTATTACGACGTCGGCCACCTGAGCGCGACCAGCATCAGCGGCCTGCAACACCAGCGCTACACCGATCACCATCTGAACACGGCCACGCAGGAGCATCCGGCGCTGCACTTCACCGAGAAGCACGACCGCCTGTACCAATCGACGCCGGCGCTGACGCTGAACACGGCCGATGCCACCTTGCGGCTCGAGCAGCAAGGCTTTAGCGAATGGGTGGTGTGGAATCCAGGACAGGCCGATGCGGCCGCGCTGGCCGATCTGGCAGACGACGAGTATCTGCGTTTCGTTTGCATCGAGCCGGCGCGCGTGGACCAGCAGCCGCTCGACGCCGGCGTCGCCTGGACCGGCACGCACCGCATCTGCGTGGGCTGATCGGCTTAGTTCGCAGCCTTAGTTCGCAGCTTTAGTTCGACTCTTTGATGATGCGGCCGGAACCCGGCTGGATCGGCCGCGCGTTCAACGGATACAGGCGGCTGAACAGCGCCATCTGCGCCGGCGATGCCTGGATCGGCTCCTTCATCACGATCCACAGCACGCCCTCCTGGCACGGCGGCGTGGTCATCGATCCCATGAAGGTGAAGTAGTCGCGGCGCGCCGGCAGCAGGTCCATCGGATCGAGCACCACCGACGGCGCCAGCGTCTCCAGCTTTTCCAGCGGCAGGTTGTTCCACACCGTCTGGATCACCGGCTGCGGCTTGCCGCGCTCCAGCAGCAGCGCCAGCATCAGGATGCGGCCCTCGCCGTCCTTGTGCACCAGGTGCACCACCATCTCGTAGCCCTTGCCGTTGATACGCTCCTCCGACGGCCGGTGGAAATGGAACTGGATCAGCTCATACATGCGGTTCTGCACCGTGACGAAATTGCCGCCGCCGACCATCACCTGCACGGTGTGGCCGTTGTCGGTGACGTTGAACGTGGACGGATGGTAGTCGAACGTGACCTGCTCCAGCTCCACCTTCATGCCGTCGCGCAGGTCGATCGGCGACTGCCGGTTGCCGTTGCCGCACTTGGCCCACGCCGGATTGATCTTGCCCCAGTTGGCGGGGCCGGTTTCGCCCTCGTAGGACCAGGTATTGCTGAAGAATTTGGGCGCTGCCGGCGGCAGCGCCGCCGCGGCCACCGCCGGCGCCTTCTTGGCCTTGGCCGCCGCCTCGGCGCGCGCCTGCTGGTTGGCGCGCATGATGGCCAGGCGCGCCGCGATCTTGGCCGACAACTCCGCTTCCGCGTCGACTACGCGTTCGGCCGCCGCCGGCTTGCGGGACGACGCCGCGCCGGACGCCGATGCCGGCGCGGACGTCGATGCGTTGCCGGGGGCGCCGGCGCGCACGCTTCCCACACCGGCGATCGGGGATTTCGCCGGTGGCGGAACCTGCGGATCGGTTGCGGCGCTGGCGCTCGTGAGAACGCAGCAGGCAATCAGGGTGAGGAGAGTGCGCATGGGTATCCAGAAGTAAAAGAATTACATACTGGTTTACGGATGCATTTGGGCAAAACTTGAGCGCTGAAGGCTTGGCGCAGAGAATTATTTCTGCAGGGACACGCTGCACGGCCTGCGCAGCGTGTTTGAAACGTGGGGCTTAGCGGCCCAGCACGCGGCGGCCCAGCTTCCAGGCGCCGCCCAGCGCCATCGGCACCACGGCCACGCCGACGCCGACCATGACGATCTCGGTCAGGTGGTCGCGCACCAGCGGGATGTTGCCGAAGAAGTAGCCTGCCGTCGTCAACAGCAGCACCCACAACACGGCGCCGGTGATGTTGTACAGTTGGAAACGCGTGTGCGTCATATCGGACACGCCGGCCACGAACGGCGCGAACGTGCGCACCACCGGCACGAAGCGCGCCAGCACGATGGTCTTGCCGCCGTGTTTTTCAAAGAACTCGTGGGTGCGGCGCAAGGCGTCTTTATTGAGCCAGCGGTAATCGTGCGTAAACACCTTCTGGCCGATGGCTTCGCCGATCCAGTAATTGAGCGTGTTGCCCGTGATCGCCGCCGTAATCAGCAGGAAGTTCAGCAGCAACAAATTCATTTCACCCACCGCGCACAGGGCGCCGGCAATGAACAGCAGCGTGTCGCCTGGGAAGAAGAACAGCACCACCAGACCGGTTTCGCAGAAGATAATAGCGAACAACACCGCGTAAACCAGGGTGCCGTATTGTTGAATGATCACTTCCAATGTTTTGTCGACATGAAGGATCATGTCAAAAAATTGCATAAAATCCATATTTTTCCCATAAAGTGTGCGCCGGAATCATACACCACCAATGCCTTCAAAGCTCGAAGTTTCCCGAGCTCTGTTAACCAGTTTACAATCGCCGGCATGCCCGCAGCAAGCGGAAGCGTCTAACTAAGGAGATTTTGGATGCCCCCGACCCACCTGTTATATCTGTTACGCACCGTTCCGCTCACCGCGCTGGCCGCCGGCGCAAGCTTGCTGGCGGCGCTGGCCGTCCCGGCCACGGCGGCGGACCTGCCCGTCAAGCCCGGCGCGGCCGATCTGGTCAAGCAATCCAAACCGTCCGACTGGCGCCCGCTCGACCCGGCCAACACGCTGTACATGGAGTTGCCGGCCGGCCGCGTGGTGATCGAGTTGGCGCCGGACTTCGCGCCGCAAAACATCGCCAACATCAAGACGCTGGTGAAGGAA
Organism: Duganella sp.; assembly: GCA_036387635.1. GTDB lineage: Bacteria > Pseudomonadota > Gammaproteobacteria > Burkholderiales > Burkholderiaceae_D > Rugamonas. The sequence goes on along the minus strand of DASVTJ010000426.1, from coordinate 7,853 downwards.
AAGTATTACGACGGCCTGGCCGTGCTGCGCTCGCAGGACAACTATGTGGCGCAGTGGGGCGACCCCGACAGCGAAAAAAACCCCAAGCCGCTCGGCTCGGCCCAAGCCAAGGTGGCCGGCGAGTTCAGCGTCCCCATGCTCAACGATAAGCATTTTGTGCGCCAGATGGACTTCGACGGCTACGCGCCGCAGATTGGCCACTCCAACGGCTTCCCGGTCGGGCGCGATCCGAAGACCAAGACCACGTGGCTGACGCACTGCTACGGCATGGTCGGCGTGGGCCGCGACAACGATACCGACAGCGGCAACGGCGCCGAGCTGTACGCGATCACCGGCCACGCGCCGCGCCACCTGGACCGCAACATCACCGTGGTCGGACGCGTGGTGTCGGGCATGGCGCTGCTGGCGACGCAGCCGCGCGGCGGCGAAGCGATGGGCTTCTATGGTGCGAACGAGGCCAAAACGCCGATCAAATCGGTGCGTCTGGCGGCCGACGTGCCGGAAGCGGAGCGCAGCCAGCTGGAAGTGATGCGCAGCGAAGCGCCGATTTACAAGCAGGTCATCGAAGCGCAGCGCAATCGCGGCGGGCCGTGGAACAAGTTCTCGCCCAACTATGTAGAACTGTGCAACGCCCCGATCCCGGTGCGCGAGCGCCCGGCGTTATAATCCTGCGATGAACGCGCCAGACACCCAACCTCACTCCCCCCGCCCGATCCAGGCCCTGCCCGACCAGCTGATTTCGCAGATCGCCGCCGGCGAGGTGGTCGAGCGGCCGTCGGCCGTCGTCAAGGAACTGCTGGAAAACGCGCTCGACGCCGGCGCCACCACCGTCACCGTGCGGCTGGAGGAAGGCGGCGTCAAACGCATCGCCATCACCGACAACGGTCGTGGCATCCCGCCCGAGCAAATGCCGCTGGCGCTGGCGCGCCACGCCACCTCGAAGATCGCCTCGCTGACCGATCTGGAAAACGTCGGCACGCTCGGTTTTCGCGGCGAGGCGCTGGCGTCGATCGCCTCGGTGGCCGCCGTCACCCTGACCTCGCGCACCGCCGATGCCGCCCACGCGTGGGAAATCGTCGGCTCGCACAACGGCACCGTGGCGCCGTCGTCCGGCGCCCAGGGCACCACGGTGGACGTCCAGGACCTGTACTTCAACACGCCGGCGCGCCGCAAGTTCCTCAAATCGGAGCAGACCGAATTCGGCCACTGCGCGGAAGTGGTGCGCCGCATCGCGCTGGCGCGGCCCGATGTGTCGTTCTCGCTGAGCCACAACGGCCGCACCATCGACCACTGGAACGTCAGCGAGTTGGCCAAGCGCAGCGCCCACATCCTCGGCGACGGTTTTGCCGAGGCGCGCCTGCCGATCGACGAATCGGCCGGCACGCTGCGCCTGCACGGCTACGCCGGCCTGCCGACCGCCTCCAAGGCGCGCGCCGACGGCCAGTTCTTCTACGTGAACGGCCGCTTCGTGCGCGACAAGGTGCTGGTGCACGCGGTCAAAGCCGCCTACCAGGACGTGCTGCACGGCGACCGCTTCCCGTCGTACGTGCTGGCGCTGGAACTCGATCCGGCGCTGGTCGACGTCAACGTCCACCCGTCGAAGATCGAAGTGCGCTTCCGCGACAGTCGCGCGGTGCACCAATTCGTCTTCCACGCGGTGCAGCGCGCGCTGGCACAAACCTCGGCCACGTCGCACGGCAGCGTGCCGTCGCCGCTGCCGGCGGCCGAAAGCCTCGGCAGCGCCACCTGGCGCGGCGAGCAGACTTCGTTCGGCTCTCTGCTGGGGCCTGCGCTGCTGGACCCGAACTATTCGCCGACGTTTTCGCCGTCGCCGTTCGGGTCGCGCAACGGCGACGCCGGTGGCGACGGTGGCGACGCGCGCGGTGGTTTCGGCGTGGGTGCTGGCGGCGGCGCTGCTGGTGGCGGTGCTGGCTTCAACAACGGCTACGGCGCGCAGCGCTTTGGCGGCAGCGAAGGCGGCGTCGCACAAAACGCCGAAAAGTACGGCGCCTTGTTCGGCGGCGCCGGCCGCATCGACGGCTACCGCGCCACATCCGACATGGCGCTGCCGCAGTCCAGCCCATTCACCGTGTCCGCCGCCGCGATGGCGCACGAGGAATTCCCGCTCGGCTTCGCGCTGGCGCAACTGCACGGCATCTACATCCTGGCGCAAAACACCAAAGGGCTGGTGCTGGTCGACATGCACGCCGCGCACGAACGCATCCTGTACGAACAATTGAAAACCGCGCTGGAGAGCCGCGTCGCCGGGGAGGAAATGCAGGTGCAGCCGCTGCTCATCCCCGTCACCTTCTACGCCGACGCGGTGGAAGTGGGCACGGCGCAGGAACACCAGGAGACGTTGGAGGCGCTTGGCTTTGACATCGCCGCTCTGTCGCCGACCACCCTGGCGGTGCGTTCGGTGCCGGTGCTGCTGAAGAACGCCGACGCCCAGACGCTGGCGCGCGACGTGCTGCGCGACGTGCGCGAATTCGGTGGCTCGCGGGTGCTGATCGAGCGCCAGAACGAACTGCTCGGCACCCTCGCCTGCCACACGGCGGTGCGCGCCAACCGTATCCTGTCGACCCAGGAGATGAACGCCCTGCTGCGCCAGATGGAGGTGACCGAACGCGCCGACCAGTGCAACCACGGCCGCCCGACCTGGGTGCAGGTGGAGATCAACGCACTCGATAAGCTTTTCCTGCGCGGCCAATAAGATGAATGCATCCGCATTGAAAATGGAACCGAAACCGCTGGCAGTGGCCATCATGGGACCGACGGCGTCCGGCAAAACCGCCGCCGCGCTGGCGATCGCGCAGCGCATCCCGTCCGAGATCATCTCCGTCGATTCGGCGCTGGTGTATCGCGGCATGGACATCGGCACCGCCAAGCCCACGCGCGCGGAACGCGCCGCTGCGCCGCACCACCTGATCGACATCCTCGACCCGCTCGATTCATATTCGGTCGCGCAGTTTCGCGCCGATACGTTGCGGCTGGTCGATGAAATTGTCGCGCGCGGCAACCTGCCGTTGCTGGTCGGTGGCACCATGCTGTACTTCAAAGGCCTGGCCGATGGGCTCGACGACCTGCCCGGCGCCGATCCGGCGCTGCGCGCGGAGCTCGAAGAAGAGGCGGCCCGCGTCGGCTGGCCGGCGATGCACGCCAGGCTGGCCGTGCTCGATGCGCAAACGGCGGCGCGCCTGGCGCCCAACGACGCCCAGCGCATCCAGCGCGCGCTGGAGATCTGCGCGTTGAGCGGCAAGCCGATGTCCGAGCTGCTGTCGCTGCGCGAAAAGACCGAGCTGCCGTTCGAACTGCTATCGTTCGCGCTGGAGCCGTCCGACCGCGCGGTGCTCCACCAGCGCATCGCGCGCCGCTTCGACATCATGCTGGAGGAATCGGAAGACGGTAACCTGATCACGGAGGTGGAAGTGCTGCGCCGGCGCGGCGACCTGCATCCGGGGCTGCCGTCGATGCGCTGCGTCGGCTACCGGCAGGTGTGGGAGTACCTCGACGGCACGATCGACTATGCCGCGATGCGCGAGACGGGCATCATCGCTACGCGCCAGTTGGCCAAGCGCCAGCTGACGTGGCTGCGCTCCATGCCCGAGCGCGTGGCGCTCGACTGCCTTGCCCCCGACCCCGCCGGCGCCATGCTGGCCCGAATCGCCGACAAGCTGGGCTGATCTCAAGTGGTCGGCGGCGCCGAATCCATATAAATGATTTCCCAAAGATGCCCGTCGAGGTCCTGGAAGCCGTGGCCGTACATGAAACCATGGTCCTGCGGCTCCTTGTAAGCAGCCCCGCCGGCCTCGATCGCCTTGTTCACCAGCGCCGTCACCTCGGCGCGCGACTCCACCTGCAGGCACACCAGCACCTCGGTGGCATTGTGCGCGTCGCACAGCGCCTTGGGCGTGAAGGTCTTGAAGCGCTCCTCCGTCAGCAGCATGACGAAAATATTCTCGGCGACGATCATGCACGTGCCGCCGGCGTCGGTGTAGTGCTGGTTGAACGAATAGCCGAGGTGGGCAAAGAACTTTACCGACTTCGGCAAGTCGCGCACGGGCAAATTGACAAAAATATTGGAAGCCATATCATCTCCGTTTCGTTATATGCTGTCAGGAACGCAGGCCAGAATACCAATACGCTAACGTTTTAGCGACCGCCACGCGATTGGGCGCATTTTTTCAGAAAATTTTTGGCCCGCGCTTGACAGTGAAAAGCCAAACCCTCATAATGCTGGGCGTTGCAGGTGATATAGCTCAGTTGGTTAGAGCACAGCATTCATAATGCTGGGGTCGGTGGTTCAAGTCCACCTATCACCACCAAGAATTCGAAAGCCGCTGCCCCGAAAGGGTCAGCGGCTTTTTCATGTCCGCTCTACTCCGCATGGTGTCGCACTAAGGTGCTACGCATGGCAGGTAAATTCCTAATAAAATCGCGGCACGGAACCATCTACTATTTTCGGCGGCGAGTTCCCGACGCTGCTCAACACGTCATCGGACGGCGAGTATATGTGCAGTCAATGGAGACGAATGACCGCCGCCTCGCGGTCACTCGGGGTCGGACGCTTGCAGCTCAAACCGACTCAATTTTCCAACGTATAGCAATGGCAACAAAATCAAACAATTCCGACGGCTTCACCTTCAACTACGAAATGAAGCTCGACTTCAACGAGCTTGGCTTGCCATCGTCGCTCTACGTTAACGCCAAGCCGGAAGAGCAAGATGCAGTCAATTCTGCGATTAAAGCCGCGCTGGACGGCGTACGCGAGCCTACCAGCAGGAGCAAGCCGCCCTAACGCACAAAAGCGTACGTCATCGCGGCCATCGGCGGTATAGACCCCGCCCGCGCTACCATCAACGGGCTGACATACGATCCACGAAAGAAATTGCTGACCTTTAGCGCCAGCTACTCTACAGGCCTTACCTCCAATCCATTAAAGGTGCGCCAGACCGCGAAGCATTGCAAGTGCTCACCTTCAGCGGCGTCGTTCGCCCACAGTCGATCTCCGGGAAGATAGGTGAACGATTTCTACTGCGGCAAATGCGCACCGGTTTTCACGCGCGTCAAACTCAAGCGGATTAACGAAATGGGCCGTATCGGCGATTTACGGGATCTTCCGGAATAGCCGTCGGAGCATACTGGGCGCGAACCCCTTTGTGCCACCTCATGTAGACTGAAGTGGTAGATCGATAGACTTTTGCCATTCCATTCGCATCATCTTTTGATACTCGACGCCGTCGACAGGATCGGCGCCGCTTTTCTTCCACAAACTACGCATCGCCACGAGCGCGGCACGTCGGACAGCGCGGGCATCCAATTCCTTGACGGACTGCTGTGCAGCGAACGTATCCATAGTATCGGCAGCATCAGCTTTCATAGAGAGTCACCTCGACACTATTTCCACTCCGCACGAATCGCTTTTTGATAAGCGACCCCATCCTTGGGTTTGGTGTCGTCGCCCATCCACATTCCAAAAGCTGGAAGCAATGCGATCCGCCTTGCCACTTGTCGGCTCACAAGCTCACGCGGCTCAGCGACATTGGAAACCAATTGCGCCCTGACGGCCTCGACCAAAATTTTTTCTGCCGAAACATGCTAGCCCCGCGGCTGCGCGTTAAGTTCGACCATATCGCTGGCGTCGAGTTCCGGGGTAATTTTCGGCATGACACACCTCATGTCGTCTGCTATAAGACAAGTGTATATCATTTGCGACGGCGGTCACTGTCTATCAACCTAGGGAATTGCGCCACGCCCCGATCAAAATGATAGTGCCGACCGCAGCCACTTCATTGACGAATCATGGCCGCCGAGAAGGTCTTGATAAACCTGCTCCGTCGCAGGGGAAGTCAAGAACGCTTGCTGCGAAGCGTTCGGGATTCCGTAGCGATGTTCATTGCCACCAGTCCAGTCCAGCAATGCGGTTTGCAGCTGGCGTTTACGATCAACGTTTGACAAATCGAACAGCGCAGCTTCCACAATACTTTCAAGACCATCCCAGCCTCTATCCTTGGCAAACAGCAGCAACTGCGCGACATCGCTCAGGCCGGTCAGGCGAGCGCGCACGGTGGCAAAAGGGATAAAGGCACCGTGCTTACGCACCGCGACAAACGCGAATCTGCGCACGGATTCGCTGCCGTCCATTAACGCCGCCAAGGCAACCTCATCCTTTTCGCTCGGAGACATCTTGATCCAGGCCGTCAACGCAGCCTTGCGCACGGACAGCTGCGGATGCGTGACATACGTCTTCACCAAAGCGATATCCGCGCCGTTCCTCATCGCTGCGAGAGACGCCAGGGCAACCTGGGCCACCTTTGCCGATAACCCGAGCTCCTGCCGCGCGAGGACATCCCGATAAAACTGGCGCACATCGACGTTTTTCGATCGCATAAACGCTGCGGCCAGATGACGCACCGGCGTTTGCGCGTCCACTAGCCCCGCTTCCGCCAACGCCATATTTGAGCCATCTTCCACAGCTAGTAACGCGCGAATCGCAATGGTTCTCACCGATCCAAAGTGCGACTTAAACGCTAGCGAATAATTGGCGCGCTGCGTTTCGGCAGGCAGCTCACGGATAAACCGCGCCCCGTCGACCGCCATCACGATGTCATTAGCTGCTTCCATCATTAACCGTGGCAAATCTTCCAGGTTCCGTAGCCGATACTTTGTCAACAAGTGAAAACAGGCCCGGGCAACCTTTATGTCGGCGCCGCGCGTCGCCGCCAATATCTGCTCAACGTCGATCCGGCCGATCAGATTGCGTTCGAAAGACTCGATCCATTGCGCGTGCTCGGTCCGCCCGGAGATATGGAGGTGTTGAATTGCTGGCAGTATGGCGAGCAACGGCGCCGGCGGCAAACCTTGGATCATGACCATGGTGGCGTCTTGGGCCGCATGGCGAACTTCCGGCACCCAGTCATTGAGCCTGCTAACAATGATGGGCAGCAGTTCCGGCAAAGCCAAAGCAGCGCAGCGATTGACGACCGCCTGCCGGACGTAACCTGAATAATCGCGTGCGAGATCGCTCAGTTGGGCAACAGATTCAGTTACGTTCGCCAAGTCGATGCGACCGTCGTTATACGACTTGGGCGTGGACTGGGAACTCGTGGATTTCCCAGTCAAGAATTTTCCGAAGATCCCTCGGATGATATTCATAGGCAGTGGTGTCGTTGTTGTTGTCTTGCCAAAGTATAAATGAAAGCTTTGGCTTCAACGGCATCCCCACCTATGTTTGCGCCGAGCCCTGCTTCTGGCTAGCCCAATAACCATAATCGACATCGATATTCTCCAGCAGCGAGACAAAACTGGTCGTCTGGCTGGTCAGCAGCTGGGCGAATTGCGTCGCCAAATTGCCCTGCTTCTCCATTAGCTTGGACATCGTGTTGGCCTGCTGAATTTGCCTGTAATCTTCCAGCAGCACCGTACACCCCTTGCGGAAATCCAAGCCCTGCCCATGCAAGCGCCGCGCGATGGCCGCCTCCATCTGCAGCGACTCGCCCCAGATGGCGGGGTCCCACATGCGTGTCGCCAGCGCCAGGGTCAGCGCCCCGTTGTTGGCCATGCTGGCGGCGTAGCGATGCGTCAGCCGTTGCGCCGTCGCCGCGTGCGCCAGGGACGCGGCCGCGCTCGACGCGAGCGCCCCGGATTCGGCGGCGACATCCGGCTGGTTGTAGGAATTGACTTCGGTGGTGGTGGGAAGCTGGTGCATGACGTTCTCCAAAAGGCCTCAATTGCAAAGGCGGTCGAGCATGGCGTGAATGGCCTTGATCTGGACGGCATCACGGGAATAGTAAAGCGCCTTCGCGTTCTTGCAGCTGTAGCCCCACCAATCCCAGCAACCGTCCGGGTTCTGG
>DASVTJ010000425.1:0-3080 GCA_036387635.1 Duganella sp. | reverse complement strand
GGTCGACGCAGCTGTGGCGCCCACCGCGACTGCGGAGATAAATTTATTCACCATTGTTCTCACCAATTTTTTAGGGTTATGTAGCCCCGCCGCCTCGATGGGCGGTGTCTCCGGGGCGGCGAACGGTGTTACTGGTGCTGCGACTGCGTGAAAACTTAGACCCATCCTCCATCGACGATGAATTCCTGCGCCGTGCACATGGCGCCGTCGTCGGCGGCCAGGAACAGTATCATCGATGCGATATGCTGTGGCATCAATTTGGTCGGCATGCACTGATTGCGCTTGATATCCTGCTCGCCGGCGTCGTCCAGCCACAGGTCGATTTGACGCTGGGTCATCACCCAGCCCGGCGTGACGGTGTTGACGCGAATGCCGTGGGCGCCGAATTCGCGCGCCAGGCCACGGGTCAGACCGTGGGTCGCAGCTTTCGAGGTGGCGTACACCGGATAGCCGGCGTTCTTGACTTGCCACGAGATCGAGCCGACGTTGATAATCGAGCCGGCGCCCTTCGCCTTCATGCCATCGAAGACCGCTTGGCAAGTGAAGAACATCGGACGCTGGTTGATGGCGATGCGCTCGTTCCAATAGTCGACGGTGACGTCCTTGGTTTCGTGGCGCTGGTCGTTGGCGGCGTTGTTGACGAGGACATCGAAGTCGCCGATGATGCCGACCATTTCGGCCATCGTCGCCTGCAAGGCGGGGATGTCGGTGATGTCGCAAACGCGGAACACAGGTTCGGGATAGCCGGCTTCCTTCACACGGCGCACCAGCTCCAGGCTGGCGTCGCGGGCGATGTCGACGAAGGCGACTTTGGCGCCCTGCTCGGCGAACGAAATCACCATCGCCTCGCCGATGCCGGTGCCGCCACCGGTGATGAACACGCGCTTGCCGCGCAAGCTGGCGAATTTAGCCAAATGGGTCATACAGTCTCCGTTATTTTTATAGACGAAAGCCCCGCCGAAGCGGGGCCGGTACCACCACCGCGATTTATTTGCGGGTCAGTTCACCTTCGAGGCGACGCCATGCCGCACCACCGTTGTCGCGCAGGACTTCCGGCAGCAGAGACTGGGCCAGGTTCTGGTACGCGACTGGGCGCAGGAAACGGCTGATCGCGCCGGTGCCCACCGAGGTGCTGCGGCCGTCCGACGTGGCCGGATAAGGGCCGCCATGTACCATGGCGCTGCATACTTCGACGCCGGTCGGATAGCCGTTGGCCAGGATACGACCGACTTTACGTTCCAGCACCGGCAGCAGTTGCTGTGCGGCGTCCAGATCTGCTTCGTCCATCAACAAGGTGGCGGTCAGCTGGCCTTCCAGGCCTTCGGCGATCAGGCGCATTTCGGCGATGTCCTTGCAGGCCACCACCAGCGAGGCCGGACCGAAGACCTCTTCCGACAAAACGTGCTGCTCCAGGAACGACGCGCTGTTCGTGTCGAACAACGCCGGAGCAGCTTTGCCTTCCGACTGCGGCGCCAGCGCCAGCGTGTTGACGTCGGCGTTGTCGGCGAGTTGCGTGATGCCGCGCTTGTAGCTGCCGGCGATACCGGGCGACAGCATGGCGCAGGCGGCGCCGCCTTCCAGCGCCGTCGACGCGGCGGCCTTGAAGCGCTCCAGGTCCGGCCCGGCGATGCCGATCACCAGGCCTGGGTTGGTGCACATCTGCCCTACGCCGAGCACCAGCGAAGCGGAGAAGCCCGAAGCCAGGTCCTCTGCGCGGTTGGCCAATGCCTTCGGCAACAGGAATACCGGATTGATCGAACTCATTTCGGCATACACAGGAATCGGAACGGGACGCGCGGCGGCAACCGCCATGAGCGCCACGCCGCCGCTGCGCGAGCCGGTGAAGCCGACCGCCTTGATAGCCGGATGGCGCACCACCTGCTGGCCGATATCGTTGCCGACGCCGGTCAGCAGCGAAAACACGCCGGCCGGCAGGCCGCAGATCTCAACCGCCTTCACAACCGCGCGGCCAACCAGCTCCGACGTGCCGGGATGAGCGAAGTGCGCCTTCAGCACCACCGGACAGCCGGCCGCGAACGCGGAAGCCGTATCGCCGCCAGCGACCGAGAACGCCAGCGGGAAATTACTGGCCGAGAAAACCGCGACCGGACCGACGCCGATCATGCGCATGCGGATGTCGGCACGCGGCGGCGCGCGGTCCGGCAGCGCCTTGTCGATGCGGACATCGTTCCACGAACCTTCGCGCAACAGGTTGGCGAACAATTTCAACTGGCCGACGGTGCGGCCACGTTCACCCTCGACGCGGGCGCGCGGCAGGCCGCTTTCGGCCATCACGCGCTCCACCAGCACGTCGCCCAGGGCCATGATCTGCTCGCCCACGGTTTCCAGGAACACGGCACGCTTCTCGTCGCTCAACGCGCGGAAGGTATCGAAGGCCGTTTCGGCCAGGCGGCAAGCTTGGTCGATCTGGTCGATATCGGCGGTGGTGAATTCCGGGTCCATCGACTGCTGCAGCGATGGATTGTAGGCGCGGAAAGCGGCGCCGGTTCCTTTGACGGCCTGGCCGCCGATCAGCGATTCGCCGGTGATAATCATAAGGCTTTAACTTTCGCGACTTCGGTTTTGTAGACAGTGAGCTTGTTGCGCAGCGCGGGGCCGAACTGCGGCGACTCGATCTCGAACGATTCGCCCGGCTTGACGACGATGTTATCGGCCACGCTCAACGTCGCGGTGCCGAAGAAGTGGATGTGCACATCGCCAGGACGGTTGAACAGCGGGTACTTGAAATGGTGATGCTCCAGGTTCGCCAGGGTGTGCGACATATTCTGCTCGCCGCTGACGAACGCCTTCTCCCAACGCACATTGCCTTCGGCGTCGTAGATGCGCGAGGTGCCCTGGATGTTGGCCGGCGCTTCGCCGACCAGCAGCGCCGGGCCAAGGCCGCAGGCGCGCAGCTTGGAGTGCGCCAGGTACAGGTAGTTTTGACGCTCGGTGACGTGGTCCGAGAACTCGTTACCGATGGCGTAGCCGACGCGGTAAGGCTGGCCGTCGTCGCCGATCACGTACAGGCCGGCCACTTCCGGCTCTTCGCCGCCGTCGAGCGCGAAGTCGGGCATCGC
>DASVTJ010000424.1:0-5434 GCA_036387635.1 Duganella sp. | reverse complement strand
TCCTTGTCCTGCTCGCCGACGATGCGCGCCACCGTCATCGACGGGAAGCGGGTGGCGGCGCGCGCCTTGACGTCGGCGTACACGCGTTCGCGCGCCGGCATGCCGCGCACCACTTTGCGCAGGTTGTCGCGGGTCTGGTCGACCAGGGCCAGCTTCGATTCGATCTGCGGCCACGACGGGTCGCTCATCTGGCTCAGGTAGAACGAGATCATGCGCTCGGCACTGCGGATCATTTGCTCGCGCGGCATGGTGCCGCGATTGCTGTCGAGCCAGACGCGCCAGAAGCGGGTCAGCTGGTCGTTCAGGTGGCTGGCCTCGGCGCGCGACTTGTCACTCAACATCAGATAGGTCTTGAGCGCGTTGTAGGCGTCCTCGACGTTGGCCGGGTTGGCGTCCTTGAATTGCAGCGCGCCGAAGTTGACGGCGGCGGCCGGCGACAGGGCGACGCCGCCGGGCAGGGCGGCAGGCGCGGCGACCGCGCCGGGCGTACCTGCGGCCGGTGCCGGAATGGCGCCAGCGGCGACCAGCGCCGCCGGGGCGGCCGCTCCGGCGTTGAGCGCGCCCGATTGCGGCGGACGCGACATCGGCTCGAGCTTGTCGGCGCCGCTGTTGACTTCGCCCAGGAACGATTCGATCGATTGGCCGACCGGTTTCAGCATGACTTCCTTCAGGCCGGAGAAGTATTCCTCACGCAGCTTGCGTTCGAGGAACTCGCCCTGGTACAGCCCCAGGCCCAGCGACAATGGACGGTTGGTGCGGTACGATTCCAGCTGCTCGATGCGGTCCTGCAAAATTTCCAGCGCTTCGAAGCGCGACGCCAGGTCCAGGCGTTTGTCCTGTACCTTGACCGCCTGCGCCAGATCGGCCTGGACATTGTTGACCAGTTGGCGGTTGGCCAGGTACGACCAGCTCCAGCCGCCCAGCGCCAGGCCGACCAGCGCCATGGCGCCGAAGAAGGTGGCGTAGCGCATGCGCGTCTTGGCCGGGCTGGCGTACTGGGCCACCAGATCCTTGTCGGCGAAGATGACGTTGCGGAACAGGTTGAGCAGGAAGTAGCCGTGCTGCTCATGCACTTCGGACTGCGCCGTCGGCAGCATCTGCAAATCGAAACGGTGGGCGACGCGCTCGGACGAGGCCGACACTGATTCGCCTTCCTGCAGCGCGCTGGTGAAGTAGAAGCCACGGAACACCGGCTTGAACTGGAATGGGTTTTCTTCGAACAAGGTGGCGATGAAGGTGCGCAGCGGACCCTTGATCGAGCTGAACTCGAGCGGGAAGGTGAACACGCCGGGCGGCATGCGCTCGCGCCACTGCAGCGCCATGTTGGCCAGGCTCAGATCCTTGAGGCCGTCGTACAACTCGTCGAAGCGCTGGTCGAATTGTTCCAGCACATCCTGCTTCGAGCTGGTCTGGCTGTAGGGCAGGGTGGCGCCCCACACCTTGTCGCGTTCGCCAAGCTCGGCGTCCTGGAAGAATTCGTTGAAACCGGTGATCAGGTCGGCCTTGGTGAACACCACGTAGACCGGCGCGTGCACCTCCAGCTTCTCGGTCAGTTCCTGCACGCGCTGGCGCAGGTTCTTGGCCAGGTTGATGGCGAACTCGGGACGGCTGCCGGTGAGCTCGGCGATGCTGACGGCGATGATGATGCCGTTGATGGGCGCGCGCTTGCGGTATTTCTTCAACAGGCCGAGGAAGCCGAGCCATTCGCCACGGTCTTCCTCGCTGACCGAGTAGCGGCCGGCGGTGTCGAGCAGGATGCCGTCGGTGGTGAAGAACCAGTCGCAGTTACGGGTGCCGCCCACGCCTTGCACGATTTTGCTGTCGGCGAATGGGAATTGCAGGCCCGAGCTGGCGATCGCCGTGCTTTTGCCGGCGGCCGGATTGCCGATCACCATGTACCACGGAAGTTCATACAATGCCGCGTCGCCCGAAAGCTGGCCCAGCTTGGAAGTCTTGATGGTGCCGATGGCTTCCATCATGCGCTTGCGCAACGCTTCGTTTTCTTCGCGCTGGGCGGCGTCGGCCCTGGGGACGTCGGTTTGCTGCTCTAGCATGCCACTGAAGGCCTGGCTCGATTGAAGGCGGCGCTGGCGCTTGAACAGCCAGACGGCCCCGTACACCAGCAGCGCGGCCAGCAACACCAGCAGCACCCATTTGTAGGAAATCTCGAAGACGGCGGCGGCGATCAACAGCGCGGCGGCGAAAGCGGCGAAGCCGATCACGGCCAGGCTGAAACGAGCGGTGAGAAATTGCCAGAATCGTTGCATCATAGTGGGGCTAGGGGGGCTAAGGCGTACTTGGGTTGAGTGAAATGGTTCATGCCGTGGCCGCCGGCGGTGCTGGCACGGTCGCCACGGTTTGCGGCGCCAGCAATACGGCGCCACGGTGGAATGGATCGAGATTGGTGATGCACAGCGCCGGACCGCCGCCGTCGCGCGCATGTTGCTGCGCAAGCACCAGCGCGGCCACGGTGGCGACGGCGCCGGCGTCGCCGCAGGCCGCGCCCACGGCCAGCACCTGGCTGCCGGGATCGAGCTCGGGCAGCGTGGCGCTGGCCATGCTTAATAATTCGGTCATGCGGCTGCCGCGCTGGTCGCTGTCGGCGGTCAGCAACGTGACCGCTGCCGCGTCGAGACCGGCGTCGGCGATCGACTTGGTGGCCAGCTCGGCCAGCAGGTTGACGTCGCTGCGTGCTTTACCGTCTGCCGAGGCGACGCGCAAGGCGCTGTTGGCCGGATACATCAGCGGCGCGTCGGCATCTTCGAACAACGCGCCCTGGGTCTGGTCGGCCAGCAGCAGGCCGGCCGCGCCTTCGCCCGGGATGCGCCCGTTGGGGTGGTCGTTGTCGAACAAAATGGATTCGTCGGACCAGGCTTGCACGCTGTCGGCGCCGATGCGCGAGCCGCACGCCAGCGCCAGGCACAGCAGCGGCTGCTCCTCTTGCCGCGCCTGCGTCGCCAACTGGCCGATCAGACGCAGCGCCGGTTGGTTGCCGGCGGCCATCAGCGTTGGCGACAGGCGCGCTTGCGGCCAGCCGTGGCGCGCGACGATGTGGCGCAGCCAGTCGGCGGCGGCGGCGCGCTCGGCGTCGCTCCATTCCGGGGGCAGCAGAGTGATCATGTGCAGCGCCGGCAGCGGCGGCAGGGCCTTGCCGGCCTGCGCCGCGTCCAGGTATGCGGGCAGGGCGGGATGCTGGCCCAGCTCGGCGGCAAGATCGAGGGCCACCGCGTTGCCGAGCGCGAGCGCGCGCCAGTGCTCGTCGCTGAATTGCGTTTCCGGATGGTGCTCGGCGAGCCAGTCGGCCATGTCGTCCTGCTGGCCGTCGGTATCGACGTCCTCCGCCCGGCCTGTGAGGATCGGGTAGCCGCTGTCGTTGACAAGTTCGGGATCTAGCGCGAGGTTGGCCTTGCGCGAGAGCATGGCATCGGCAAGTTGCGCGGCGCTGTTGCCGTGCGGCATGCGCAAGGCACCCGCCAGCACCGTCAACGCGGCGGCGGGCTGGTGCGTCGGAGCAACCTGCTGCGGGCCGCCGGCCGCCGAGGCGCCAGCGGCCGCCGCTGCGGCGGAACTGGCGCTGGCGGCGGCCAGCAGCTTGCTGCCGCCCCAGATCAGCAGCAACAGCAAGAGCGGCAACAGGGCCATGTAGATCACCAGATCGTCGGTGCCCGGCATACGACGCGTGGCGCGCCAGTACCAGACTGCGCCGATCCAGCAGGCGGTGAAGGTCGCGGTGACGATCAGGGTACGGCTTAACCAGGGGCGCATCAGCGGCGTCCGTCCATGTTTATGCGGGCCATGGGGTTAGAACAGATCCACGGTGGCTTGCTGGCTGGCGATCAGGACCGCACCACAGCTGGTCTTGTCGCCGTTGCGCGCGACTGGCTTGCCGTCGACGATCATGGTCGGATCGCCGGTGGCGATGGTGCACGGCTCGTGGCCGCGTTTCGGGCAGCTGACCTTGTCGCCGACGCGGGCGATCGCGATGCCGCCGCTTTCGCTGAACGGCGACGCGCTCAGCACCACGCCACCGTGCGACGTTTTATCTCCCAACCGTATCAGGGCACCAGCCATTGTCGTCTCCTTAACCTTTTCGTTTCATTACGCCTGGCACGCGCAACTCGGTGTGCCCGAAATCCATCATCTTCCAGCGGCCGCCCCAGGTCAGGCCGACCGACTCGGCCACCTGTCCGTAGAGCTCGTACCCGCGCATCGCCCACGGATCTTTCTCCGTGATCACCAGCTTGCCGTTGCGCATGAAAGCGCAGTCGGCGGCCAGGCCATACTGGTGCCAGCTCTGGAAGGCCGCAGCGTTGGTGACGTTGCTGCCCATGCCGGCCAGCAGGTTTTGGCGCTCCGGGCTACGGTAACCTTCCAAGATTGCCATATCATAACCGTGCTGCTCTTTCATTATCTTAAATACTAACAACAATCGTTGCGTATATTCGGGGTCCAGCAATGCCCAGTTGCGGCTGGCCGACACCAGCATCGGGCGCTCCTGCTCGATTTCGGCGGTGGCGAACACGGTTGGCGGCAGCGCCACCGGCGGCACCAACCCTTCGCCTTGCAACAAGCCGGCCACTTGCGTGTTCACTTCCCGCGTCGACACGTCATACGCACCCAGCATGTTTTTGCCGCTGACCATGAAGGCCACCGCCGGCGGCACACTCAGCAGCACTAGTCCGGCAAGGCACAGTACGTAGTGGCGCTTGATGAACGCGGCGAATCCTTGCGCCGAGGCGGCGCCCGACTGCGCCAGCCCCTGTGCGCCGGCGCTCCGGGTGCGCCGCAGCCGGGCAAAACGCCGTTGCATGGCCGCCTCGACACGCCCCGCCTGGCGCAGCACGTAAGCGCGCCCGGCCGGAAACAGCGCCAGCCAGCTGATCAGGCAAGCCAATAGGAAATAGAGCACCACCGCCAATACGAACAAAACAACCTCAACCCTGAAAAACCATCGATCGGCGCCTCGTTGAGGCTGTTTTTATAAACTTTCTTTGCTGCTAGATTAATTATTGCTTGAGAGTATATCTTACTAGTCTGATAATGGCACCCACTATTACTTCAATTGTGCGCACTCGAAGGGGCGTACAGTTATTCTTCTACTATGCGTCGCAACGCTGTTGGATATAGTAAAGTATTGTAATAACTGACAGGAGTTCGTATTTTGCAACGTAAAGATGACAGCCCCAAGCCCTCCCGGCCGAGTTTGTTGACCCCGGCGCAGCAAGAAGAGGCAGACCGCAACCGCATATTGTCGACGTTGGAGTCCGGCGGCGCGGGCAAACCCGTCATCAAGCGGCGCAGCCGTTCGCCATGGGCATGGGCGGTGTTGGGCGTGGGCGGGTTGGCCTTGCTGGCCGCCTTCGGCATGTGGTTCACCAGGGAAGCGGCCCATGACGAGTTGTTGGCGTCTATTGCCGAGTCCAGCAAAGATGTG
>DASVTJ010000423.1:0-2622 GCA_036387635.1 Duganella sp. | reverse complement strand
ACGATGCGGTCGGCCAGGCCCATGACCTCCGGCAGTTCGGACGACACCAGGATCACCGACAAGCCCTTGGTCACCAGTTCACCGATAAATCGGTGCACGGCGGCCTTGGAGCCGATGTCGATGCCCTTGGTCGGCTCGTCGAGGATGATCACTTTCGGATCGGTCGCCAGCCATTTGCCCAGCACGACCTTTTGCTGGTTGCCGCCGGAGAGTTCGGAGACGTGCTGCGTCAAGTGCGACGCTTTCAGTTCCAGCTGCTCTGCGTAATGGCGCGCGATCGAGGTTTCCTGGGCGCGCCGTCCGCGCAGGAAGAAGCCGACCTTCGACAGGATCGGCAACGTGATGTTGTGCAGAATAGGCAGCGTCAGATGCGCGCCCTGGTGCTGCCGGTCCTCCGGCACGTAGGCGATGCCGTGCTTGATGGCGTCCGCCGCGCAGGCGACGCGCAACTCCTTGCCATCCAGTTTGATCGTGCCGCGCACCTCCGGGCTCAGTCCAAAAATCGCGTGCATGACCTCCGAGCGACCAGCGCCGACCAGACCATAGAAGCCGAGAATCTCTCCGCGCCGCAGCGAGAAGCTGACGTCGTCGAACTCGGTCGGATGACACAGGTTTTTCACGTCGAGCAGTACTTCGCCCGGCACCACATCGGCCTTGGGGTAGGCCTGCTTGACGGTGCGGCCCACCATCAGCGCCACCAGTTCCGCCTCGGTGACGTCGGCGATCGCGCCCTCGGCGATGAACTGTCCGTCGCGCAGCACCGTATAGCGGTCGGCGACGGCAAAGATCTCGTCGAACTTATGCGTGATGAAGATAATCGCCGTACCGGCCGCGCGCAGCTGGCCGATGATCCGATACAGCTCGTGGATTTCGCGCTGCGACAGCGACGCCGTCGGCTCGTCCAGAATCACCACCCGCGCATCCTGCGACAACGCGCGGGCGATTTCGACGAAGTGGCGCTGCGCCACGCTCAAGTCCTTGACCTTTGCCCGCACCGGCAGATCGACCTCCAGCCGGGCGAACAGCTTCTCCGCCTCGGCCTCGATCCGGCTCCAGTCGATGCGGCCCGACGCGCCTTTGCAGGGCTGGCGGCCGACGTAGATGTTCTCCGCCACCGTCAGCTCGTCGAACATCACGGTTTCCTGGTGCACCGCCGTGACGCCGGCGCGCATCGCGTCCTGCGCGTTGGCGAACCGGATCGGTTGCCCGGCCAGTTCGATGGTGCCTTCGTCCGGCCGGTAAATACCGGTCAGCGTTTTGACCAGCGTCGATTTGCCGGCGCCGTTCTCGCCGATCAGCGCCATGACTTCACCCGCGCGCACCGACAGCGCGACGTTATTCAACGCGACGATGCCGGCAAAACGCTTGCATATCCCGGTCAATTGCAGGACCGGGGTGGTAGTGGTGTCAATAGGGTTCCCGCTCATAGGACCCCCGCTCAGAAGATCTTGGAGAACTTGTCGACGTTCCCTTTGTCGTAAGTGAACGGCGGCGCCATCGCGCCTTCACCCTTGGCGTCCAGTGCGATGCTGCCCATGCGGCCGGCCGAGACGCTGCCGCCGGCTTTGGCGGCGGGGTCGCCCTTGACGAAGTCGTAGGCCGCGTACGTGACGGCGTAACCGAGGTCGATCGGATTCCAGATCGCGAACTCGCGCACCGCGCCGCTCTTGACGTGGCCCGCCATCTCGGACGGCAGCCCCAGGCCGGTGACGTACACCTTGCCGACCAGGTTTTCGTCGACCACCGCCTTGCTGGCGGCGTTGATGCCGACCGTGGTCGGGGCGATGATCGCCTTCAGGTTTGGATTGCTGCGCAACAGCCCGATGGCCTCGCGGTAGCTCTTGTCCGACTGGTCGTCGCCGTAGACGGTGGCCACCAGCTTCATGTTGCTGAACTCCGGCTTTTCCAGCGCCTTCTTCATCACGCCGATCCAGATATTCTGGTTGGTCGCCTGCGCCGACGCCGACAGGATCGCGATCTCGCCTTTGCCGCCGATGGCGTCGGACGCCATCTGGATCTGCTTCGATCCGATCAAATCCGCGTTGGAGGGATTCAGCTGCATCAAGCGGCCTTCCGGCGCCAGGCCGCTGTCGAACGAGATCACCTTGATCCCGCGCGCCATCGCCTTTTTGGCGATCGGCACCAGCGCGTTCGGATCGTTGGCCGAGATGACGATGGCGTCGACCTTTTGGCTGATCAGCGAGTTGATGATTTCGATCTGGCCTTCCGCGCTTGGCGTGGTCGGCCCGGTGTAGATGATCTCGACGTTTTTCAGTTCCCTGGCCGCGTCCTTGGCGCCGTTGTGGGCGGCGTCGAAGAAGCCGTTGCCCAGGCTCTTGACGACCATGGCGATGCGGATGTTGTCATTTTTCTTTTCGCCACAGCCGGCGATGGCCGTCAGCAGGCCGGCGGCAACGGCCGCCAATACGATCTTCCTGCGCTTCAATGCGATACCTCCGATTGGTACATCGCCGCCGACTGGTAGTCGAACGGTGGATTGAACTGGTTTGCATTGTGCTGGGCCGGCAGCGCCTCCGGCTCCACGGTCACCACGCGCACGCCCGATTGCTCCAGCAGCTGCACCGCCGAATCGGAGGCGTAGGTGTCGGTGATGACGGTCGA
>DASVTJ010000422.1:0-31029 GCA_036387635.1 Duganella sp. | reverse complement strand
GGGCCTTCGATCTTGTCGGCGACCGCGATGCCGAGCGCCGAGCGCGGCGAATCGCCTTTGCAGGCGTTGTAATACATGTAGAACTTGCCGTCGGCAAGGCGGATCACGTCCGGCGCCCACAGCGTGTTCGTTTGCGCCCAGCTGAACGTCTCCGCCAATTCGGTGTAGACGTTGCTGGAACCGTTCAAGAACAGTTTATTGGTGGCGCTGACCGAGTCCGTCATTTGCGTCCACTTCATCAAATCGGTGCTCTTGGCCGACGCCAGGTGGGAACCGAACACGTAATAGGTGCCGCCGGATTTGATCACCGAGGGATCGTGCACGGAAGCGTTTTGGAAGGTCGGCGGCGCGGTGCGCGACTGCGCTGCGGCGGTGATCGACAGCATGGATGAGGCCAATACGGCGGCAGCCCCCCATAGCGAGAAGGATTTGGTCACTTTTGTCTCCGTTGATATTTTTATGGTTTTACCGCCAGCAGTTACAGACACCCACCCTTTGCCTACATTTGGCGGGCGGGTTCACTGGTCGGCTTTTTACGGTATCGCACGGGAAGAGATGTGTCCAATGACCTTTTATTCGGCCGCGATAGCCAAACAAGCATCAAGGGTGGCGGTGCGGCGGCGCGCAGCCGCCAGGTATGCGACGTTTATCGCGGCGTGGCCGGGTCGTTCTGCGGCAGCCCGTGGGCCAGCTGTAACATCCGCAGCATGGGTTGCTTTTTCGATTGATGCGCCTGCATCCTGCGTAAAATGCTGTCGAGCACCCGGACGGCCTCGATGATATGCGGTCCCTTGTTGAGCATGACGCATTCGGCACGGTCGCCCATCGCGGCGTCGGTCACCTCGGCGCGCGACGGCGCCCCGCGCTTGGCCAGCGTTTCCAGCACCTGCGTTGCCCAGATGACGGGTACCCGCGCGGCTTCGCAGATCCACAATATCTCTTCCTGAACTTCCGCCAGCCGTTCGAAGCCCACTTCGACCGCGAGATCGCCCCTGGCGATCATGACACCGCAGCAAGGGGACCGTAACGCCGTCAACAGCATGTCCGGTAAATTCTCGAAGCCGACCCGGGTTTCGATCTTGAGGACGATCGCCGGGGCGCCGCCACCGAGCCGGGCGATGTGTTCCTGGAGCGCGGCGACGTCGTCGGCGCGGTTGGCAAACGACAGCTCGACGATATCGGCGTGCTTGACCACGAATGCCAGATCATCGATATCCTTGGCGGTGAGCGCCGGCAGGCGCAACGCGCTGTCGGGAAAATTGATGCCCTTATCCGCACGCAGCTTGGCGCCGTTCGGGCGCGCGTGCGTGATGCGCACTTGTAGCGCGTCCGGGCCGGCCTCGACGATCGTTCCACCGATCTTGCCATCGTCGAACCAGATCGCCTCCCCCGCTTGCACGTCGTCGAATATCGCTGGCAGGGTGCAGCCGATCACGCCCGGCGTGCGCGCCTTGCCGGCGTCGTCGCTCACCCCGGCGCGTCCCGGGGTGGCGTCGCGCGTGACGGTGAGCAGATCGTCCTTGTGCAGCAGGATGAAGTTTTCTCGCGGCGGCAACGGCGCGATGGCGGCGCTGTTGCTCCGCTCCGTCTCGCTGCGTTCCTTCTTGCTGCCTTCCCCGGCGGCGGCCCGATGGCGCAATACCGTGTCGGAAGCGATGTACGCGGTCTGCCGCAACTCCACCCAGCAACCGTGCAAGGTCTTGTCGACCACGGTCATCGTGCGCTTGGCGTCGCGCGCGTCGCACAATGTGACCTCGTCGCCCGCACAAAGCCGGGCCAACCAGGCCGCCGGAACGCCCAGGCACGCCTGCGCCGCCGCCGGCGCCGGCTTGGGCGCCGCCTCGTCGGACAACCACAGCCTTGCCGGCGCCGTGACGCGGCCATACGCGTCCCGGGCGGGCTTCACCCGCGCCACCGCCGGCCCGCTCGACATGGGCCCGGTGCGCAACTTGGGGCCGCCCAGATCCATCGCGATCCGGCACGAACGCCCCAGCTCGGCCGCCGCGCGGCGTACATGCCCGATGATCCGCAGCCACGTCGCCGGGTCGTCGTGGGCGCAATTGATGCGGGCGCAATCCATCCCCTGTGCGATCAGATCATGCACCAGAGCATAATCGTCGGCACAACCGCCGGGCATGGTCACCATGATCCGCACGCCGCGCTCCTCCCGTTCGGGCCCCAGTAGCGCGGCCGTGTGCGTGGCGAGCCGGTCGCTTCCCTGCCTGAAGCCATCCGGGGGTGTCGCAGGTAACGGGCGCCATGGGCGGCCCGCCAGCCCATGCAATACGGCCAACACCGCGTCGAGCGTGGCCAACACGTGCCCCTCGGCGCGCCCGAGGGAAGATAAGCCTAGCGCGGCCAGGCGCTGCTGCAGCGGGCGCAGGTCGCGGCGGCGCAGGGCAAGGTAGTACAGCAAATTCTCCGCGCTGTCACGATGGGCGGGGTCCGCCGCATCGATCCTTTCCCGGTCGGCGGCGGATTCGGCCACGATCCCGGCCCGCAGCGATAGCAATTCGTCCAGCAACCCCTTGATGGTGGGGGCGTCATGCGCATCGGCGCCGTCGTTGGAGTTCTCAGCCACTGCCCGTTCCTTCCAAGCGCCTGATCGCGCCGTGGTGTAAGTGGCCCCGCCGATGGCGCCCGTCACACCTTGTTAACATGCTCCGCGCCGTGGCGCCATGCGAGACGCCAGCCTAGCGAGCGAATATGACAGGCGTTTGACATGACCGCGGCGCTGTGGGCTTCGGGCAGCACCTCGAACACCGGCAGCTGCGTCACCTGCTTAGCGAGACTCCGGGGCGCGCTGACGTTTCGTCAAGCATGAAAAATGTGAATTGTTTTACCTCCAAAATGCAACATCGCGCTAACAAATGAGAGTGCGCGACCCAAATTTATCCATGCCGCTTGGAAACTATACTATCGTTGCATACGCAAATCGTCCTAACTTGCACGATCAGGTAGGCCATCGCGCCGCTCGAAATGCCAGCCATTTTGTCGGTAAATGTCGAAGCTCGCAGGAGACAACATAATGTTCATGAACAATTTTTCTATCGGCGCGCGGCTTGCCGCAGGCTTCGGGCTGATTCTGGTATTCCTCGCGGCCATCACAGCACTCAGCGTCAACCGCTTTTCGTCATTGAACGACAGCGTCGCGCTCATCGTCAACGACCGCTACCCCAAAGTCGTCCTCGGCAACACTTCGATGAACCACATCAAGGATATTTCCATTTCTTTGCGCAATGTCCTGCTGCGCAATGACCCGACCGATCTGGCCACCGAACTGGCGGCGATCCGCACGATGGAAACCGATCTCAACGCCCGTCTCGAGCGTTTTTCGAAGGCCGTGACGACGCAGAAAGGACGTGATGTTTTTGTTGTGCTGAACGCGGCGAAGGCGCGCTACGAGGCCGACCAGGCGCGCTTCTTAGCGCTGGTCGGCAGCGGAAAAAAAGAAGAGGCCACTGCGCTGCTGTATGGCCAGCTCACCACCAATATTGCCGCGTATAGCAAGCAAGTGCATATCCTCATCGACTTCGGCGGCGTGCTGATGGCCAAGAGCGGCAGCGATGCGGAACAGAACTATCAAAGCAGCAGGATACTCACAATGGGTCTGGCGCTGGCCGGCCTGGCCTTGGCCGGTGGCGCGGCATATTGGATCACGCGTAGCATCACCGTGCCGCTGCGCCATGCGGTCTCCCTGGCCGAGACGGTGGCCGCCGGAAACCTGAGCACGCACATCGCCTCGGACAGCAAGGACGAGACGGGACAGTTGCTGCGCGCGCTCGAGCAAATGAACACCAGCCTGGTGCGCATCGTCAGCGAAGTGCGCGATAGCGCCACCAGCATCTCGGGGGCCGCCGCCGAAATCGCCAGCGGCACGCTGGACTTGTCGTCGCGCACCGAGCAGCAAGCCAGTTCGTTGGAAGAGACCGCGTCCACGATGGAAGAGCTCACCAGCGCGGTGCGTCAAAACGCCGCCAACGCCCAGCAAGCCAGCCAGATCGCCAAGGCCGCCGCCGCGGTCGCCGCCCATGGCGGCGATGAAGTGGCGCAGGTGGTGCGCCGCATGGCCGACATCAGCCAGTCGTCCAACAAGATCAGCGACATCATCGGCGTCATCGATGGCATCGCCTTCCAGACCAACATCCTGGCCTTGAACGCGGCCGTGGAGGCGGCGCGCGCCGGAGAGCAAGGCCGGGGCTTCGCGGTGGTCGCGTCCGAAGTCAGGAATCTGGCGCACCGTTCCGCCGCCGCCGCCAAGGAAATCAAGACGTTGATCGAAGACTCCGCTGAAAAAGTCAACGCAGGCAACCAGTTCGCCAGCGGCGCCGGGCAAACGATGGGCAACATCATCAAGGAAATCCAACGCGTGGCGATGCTGATCAATGAGATCGATCTCGCCAGCCAGGAGCAAACCGCCGGCATCGACCAGATCAACAAGGCGGTCACCCAAATGGATCAGGTGACGCAGCAAAACGCCGCGCTGGTCGAAGAGGCGGCCGCCGCCGCCGAGTCCATGCAGCAGAGCACCGTGATGCTGACCGATAGCGTCTCGGTCTTCTTGCTGGTCGAACCGGAGCGGAACTCCGGTACGCCGGCGCCGCGCATGCCGGGTGCGACGCAACGCGCCCTCACGGCATCGTAGTACCAGGCCGTCGCTGACGTCCCACCTCTTCATACCAGGAAAAGAAAATGATGCGTACCGCCCTGCTAACCGCTGCCTCGGCAGCCAGCCTGATGCTGACCGGAACCCCGGCCGCCGCCCAAAACGCCGTCAACCTCTACGGGATCGTCGACACCGGCGTTGAATACCTGACCAATGCCAATGCGCGCAATGGCTCGCTGGTGCGGGTGCCATCGCAGACCGCCTCGCTGCCGTCGCGACTAGGCATCAGCGGCAGCGAGCAGCTGGGCGATGGGCTGTCGGCGATCTACACGCTGGAGGCCGGATTCAATCTCGACAACGGCGCCAGCAGCCAGGGCACCCGCCTGTTCGGGCGCCAGGCGTGGGTCGGGCTCAAGGGATCGATGGGAACGCTCACGATAGGCCGCGTGTATTCGATGATGTTCTGGGCGATTGTGGACGCGGACATCGTCGGTCCGGGCATCTACGGCGGCGTCGGCTCGTTCGATCCCTACATCCCCAATGCGCGCAGCGACAACGCCGTCTCCTATCGGGGTGTGTTCGGCCCGGTCACCGTTGGCGGCAGCTACGCGCTGGGACGCGACGCGGCGGGCACCGGCAACTCGCCGGGGCAAGGCACCTGCGCGGGCGCCACCGACAACACCCATTTGGCATGCCGGCAATGGTCGACCATGGCGCGCTACGACCGCGCGACTTACGGCGTCGCGGCGGCCTACGACGAGCAACGCGGCGGCGCCGGCGCCGCCGCCAACCTGTTCAACGGCGCGGCACCGCTGGCGTTGACGAACGCGCAGGACAAGGACATCCGCATGCAGTTGAACGGCTACGTCAAAATGGCCCCGTTAAAGCTCGGTGGCGGCTGGCTCGGACGACGGGTACGGACCGATTCGGCCGCCGTCACCGATGTCCGGACCAACCTTTACTATCTGACCGCGGCATGGCAATTCCAGGGACCGTGGACCGTGGACGGCGGCCACTACCGCATGATCAACCGCGAACAAAACACCCGTGGCGATATCAGCACGATCCGCGCGCTTTATCACTTGTCCAAACGCACCACTACCTATGTGCAGGCCGGCTATTTGCGCAACAGCGACAGCAGCCGCTACACATTAAGCCAGGGTGGCGCGGGCGCCACGCCGAACGCCGGCAAAAACCAGCTGGGTTTGATGCTGGGCGTGCGCCACGCGTTCTGAGGGCAGCCCCGCAACCGGCGCGCCGGCGCCGGCTTATAAATCGAACGCCGCCGACAAGCGCACCGCGCGCGGCGCGCCCAGGTTCAGGCGCCCGGCTCCCCAGGCGCTTTCGAAATACGCCTTGTCGGCCACGTTGGTCACGTAGGCGCGCAGCACCACCGGCATGGCGCCGAGGCGGCTCGCGTACTTGGCCCCAAGGTCGAGCGTGGTCCACGAGTCGAGCTTGAGGCTGTTGTCGGCCGACAGCCACTGGGAACCGGTGTAGTTGACGCGCGAACTCAGTTCCAGCCCCGGCACCGCCGCCAACGCGTAATCGAGGCCGATATTGGCCGTCAGGCGCGGAACGCCGAACTGCGCCTTGCCCTGGTTCACGCCCTTGGCCGTCTTGGTCTGCTCGGCCTTGGTGTAGGCGGCGCCGCCGAGCAAGGTGAAGTCCTTGCGGGCCTTGCCGAACACGTTCCATTCCACGCCCCGGTTGCGCTGCTCGCCGTCCACCGCCATGCGGTTATTGTTCTCGATGAGCGCCGGTTTGCTGATCTGGAACAGGCTCAAGGTCTGCGTGAGCGTATCGATCGCCCATTTCATCCCGACTTCAGCCTGCTTCGACTTGTACGGCTTGAACGTTTCGCCTTCGTTCGCGTACGGCGCCTTGACGCTGGTGCCGGCGCTTAAGCCTTCGACGTAGTTGGCGTACAGCGCGACGTTCTCGCCCCATGGCTTGGCCACCACGCCGACCAACGGGGTCAGTGCCGTCTCTTCGTAGTTGCTCAGCTTTTGCTCTACTTTTTGGGCGCGCACGCCGACGGTCAATTGCAGCTTGCCATCGGCAAACCAGATCGAATCTGCCATGCTGAGCGCTGTCATCACGTCGTCGCTCACCGGTTTGTAGGTTGACGCATCCATCGCGCCCGGCATCACGATCGGACTCGGGTCGTAGATGTTGCTGCTGATGGGCGCGGTTCCGTTGGCGCGTCCGCCGCCATCGTAGTGCATCACGTTGGCCGCCACGCTCACCTTGTGCGCGATGGCGCCGGTGTTGAACTGCCCGCGCACGCCCGCCTCGACCGTGGTCGTCTCGTACTTGCCCCACGAGTTGTAGGCGGTGCCGGTGGCCCTGCCGCTGGCGCCGCCCGACACCGGCAGCACCGGACGGGTGCCGAAGATGAAGCCGTCATAGGAATGCGTGGCGGTGCCGGCCGACGCGAACGCGCTCCAGCCGGGGACCAGGTCGACCTGCCCGCGCACGATCAGGCCTTCGGTCTCGGTGTTGCTGTACACGTCTTCGCCGTAGAAGAAGTTGGTCGAGCCGTGCGGCGCCTTCGGCACATGGGTCCAGCCGGTGATGACCGGTTGCATCGGCGCGCCCTTGCGCACCTTGTTGGCCAGCGAGTAGGCATCCATTTCCACGTTCCAGCCCCGGCCCTGGTAATCGAGCGCCACATGGCCGATCTCGCGGCGCCGGGTCTGGTGGTCGAGCCAGGTCTTGCCGCCCGATAGCACCCCGTTGATCCGCACGCCAAGCGCCTGGTCGGCGCCGAAGCGGCGCGCCACGTCGGCATGCACGCCCACGTTCGACTTGCTCGAGACGGAAGTCGTCACGCGCGTGAGCGGGGCCGCGCCGGCGCGCTTGGGCACCAGGTTGATCGCGCCGCCCACGTCGCCCGCCGGCGGCAGGCCCATCATCATCGCGCCGGGTCCCTTGAGCACTTCGACGCGCTCGAACATCTCGGTCGGGGTGTTTTGCTCCGGAGCCAGGCCGTACGCGCCATTGATCGCCATCGAGCCCGAACCGACGCCGAAACCGCGAATGTTGAAGTTCTCGACGATGTGGCCCTCGTTGGTGGTGGTGCGCACCGACGGGTCGTTCTTGAGCACGGCGCCGATGGTCTGGGCCTGCTGGTCGGCGATGGTCTGCGCCGTGTACGCGGTGATGTTGAACGGCGTATCCATCACACCCACATTGCCCAACACGCCGAGGCGGGCCCCGTTGGCCACCTTGCCGCCGGGCGCGACCTCCGGCAAGCTGTCGGCCGTTTCAGCGGCCGCCTTGACGGTGATCTCTTTCATGGTCTCGACAGGCGCCTGGGCCATGGCCGGCACGGCCAGGGAAGCGATCAGGGTCAGGCAGGCCAAGGGGATGGCACGGAAGGCACACAGGGGGACAGCTTGCATCAGGTTTACTCCATTGGATTAGAAATTATTGGTGAATCATCCGGCGGCCGGACACGGCGCGCCGGGGGCGGCCAGCTCACGCCAGACACTGTGCCGCTCGCCCGAGCGGGCGCGCCGGCGCACCCGCGCCGCCATCAACAGCAACAGCACGCCGCCGGCCACGGACAACGCGTCGATCCACAGATAGTCGGTGACATATGGCTTGGCAATGGCGATGCCCGGAACCACGCCTGCCAACAGGCTCGTCGCTGGCACCAGCCAGGTCGCCAGGGCCGCCGCCACGGCCAGGCGGTGGCCGGCCCAGCCAGCCCCCTTGGCGAGCGCGGCCACGAGGCCGACGGCAAGGGCGGCATTGAACGCGCCCAGCCCCAGGCCCGGCATGTCCAGCCCCAGCGCGGCCTGCCAGCGCAGCGCCACGAGTCCAAGCGGCAGGCCGATGACGGCGCCAAGGCACAGCCCGACCGTCAATGCCGCCACCGTCCGCACATGACGGGGCTGCGGCTGCGGCTGGGGCGCGGCCGACTGGCGGTTCTTGCGCAGACGCGATTCGATCCACAACAGGTTGCCGGTGTAGAACAGGATCGCGCCGAGCAGGCCCATGACGACGTAAGCGAGGCGAACCGGCATGCCGCCGAAACTGCCGAAGTGCAGCGCGAAAATGCCGGACAAGGTCGCCTCCCAGTTGGTCTGATGGTGCGGCAGCAGGCTGATGCCCTTGTTGAGCTGGCCGGTGGCCGGACTGAAATTCATGAAACCGGCGCGCGGGCCGCGCATGTGGCCGCTCCAATCCTCGCCGCCCATGTTCACTTGCGGCTTCGGGCCGTTCAGGCCGCGATAGGTCAGCTCGGTCGGGACGAAGCCGGGCGAGATAACAAGGGCGCGGGCCAACAGGACCGACGGCGCCACCCAGTTCGCGCTGGCGCCGGGCGCCGCTTTGACCTTGGCCGGCGGCGGCGCCGCTGCCGGCTTGCCGATCACGTGGATGGTGGCGTCCTGCGTGTCGTAGACCCAGTCATGCAGGCAAAATCCGGCCGTGGTCAACGCGATGACAAGGTGAAACGGCAGGCTGGTGATACCGATCAGGTTGTGAGCGTCGAGCCAGAGGCGCTTGGCGTTGGCGCCGATGCGCAGCAGTAGCAAGTCCTTGACCAGCGAGGGCAGCAGGATCACCACGCCGGAAACGAGCGCCAGCGCGTACAGCAGCGCGACGAAGCCGATGATCGGCTCGGCCACCGCGTCGGCCAGCGGCAAGCCGCCGTTGCGGTGCACCTGGTCGACAAAATGCCCGGCCGGGCCGGTCTGGGCGACGGTGGTCCGCAGCTGGCCGGCCGCGTCCAGGCCCGCCTGCCATGTCGTGCCGTTTTTGTCGGTGTAGCGCATCCGGCCGTGGCCCGGCCGTTCGCGCTCGAGCACCAGCACGGCGCTGCCGACGGCATCGCCGCGCACGGCGAAAAACGTCTTGGCAAGGGCATCAATAGGCGAACTGGCCGCCTGTCGGGCATTGGGCGGCGCCTCGGCCCAGCGCCCGATTTCCGGGGCGAACATCGTAAAGGCCCCGGCATAGAACGCGATGAACAGCATCACGCCGCTGAGAATTCCCACCCAGGTATGCACCACCTTGTAGGTGCGCACCAGCTCGGCCTTCATGCGGCGCTCCCGGCGGCCTGCGTCAGCACATGGCAGGCGATCGCGGCCAGCACGTTGCCAAGGGCCAGCCACAACCAGCCGGCACGCTTGTGCGGCAGCAGGAACACCAGCGCGATCACCGTCACCCAGAGCGGAAAGACGACCCACATGGCCAGCTGCCCGACCACCGGACCGGCGCCGGCCAGCTGCATCAGCGCGTGCAGCACCCCGCTGAGGGCAATGGCCAGCGGGTAGCCGAGCACCAGCGCCAGCAGGCCGTTATGCAGCAGCACGCGCTCGCGCTGCGCGGTGTCCGCAGCGGCTTTACGTTGCGCGGCGCCGCTAGCCATGCGCCCTCCCCGCGCGCGCGCGGCGCAGTGCGCGCAACACGCCCACCAGCGGCAGGGCGATCATCCATACCAACGTGACGGTCATGAGCGCGGCGAATATGCTCATGCGGGAGGAAAGCGACGCGACGGCCAACGGCAATGGCGCGGCGCCTAACGCCCAGCCCAATACGGCGGGCAGGCGCGGCTGCGCCCTCGGCGTGCTGAAGTTGCAGCACGTGGCAGACAGCAGCGTCAGAATCAGAGCAAGAACGAACGGCATACGGGCTTTCAACTCGCCCGTGGGACTGGGGAGGTGCGCGCATATTAACGTAAACGCAAATGATTCTCAATCCACTAATTGAGTAATATACATTCTTTTTTTATATCTTTTGGACGAGCCCTGGTTCCAGCAAAAAAGAATCCTTGCAAGCGAAGCATCGGCGCCTCGGCGCGCGCCTGCTCAGAAATCGACCGACAGGTAGGCCGACGCCAGGCGCCCGGCGATGACCTCGTAGGCGCCCGCCCCTTTCAGATCGTATCCGTACACGTCCGACAGATTGTTCAGCGCGACCCGCAGCGTCGCCGGGCGGGCCATGACATTGAACCGATAGCGCCCGCTCACGCCGACGATGGTGCGCGCCTGCAGCGCGACGCGGTTGTCGACCGTGGCGGTGACGGCGCCGCTGTGGGAGGCGGTCATGTCCAGCGAGAGCGCCTCGAGCCACGGGGTGCGCCAATCAAGGTTGAGCTCGACGCTGCGGCGCGCCAGGCCCACCGGCCGCGGCCCGACGCGGCCCAGCCGCACGCCCTCGCCCGTGGCGCGCGGGCGCGACAGCACGGCGCCGGTGACGATGTTCAGGCGCGGCGTCAAAGCGCCGGCGAGCGACAGTTCGATACCCCGGTTGGCCACATCGCCGAGCAAGGCGTAGCGGTTGGCGGCGTCGAAATTGAAGTACGGCTTGCGCACGTCGAACGCCGCCGCGACCACCCGGAGCCCGGGCGCGAGCGTGTAGCGCAGGCCGATGTCGCTCTGCGCGGTGCCGACGGCGGGCAGCAGCTCGTTGCGGTTGCGCGCCGTGTCGGGCGCCACGCCGCTCTCCTCGAGTCCGCGCGTGTGGCCGGCGAAGGCCACCAGCAAGCCGGACAGATGCAGCGCGGCCGTCGCGTTGTACAGCCAGGGCTGGTCCCGCGTTTGCGCCGGCGCGAACCCGGGACGCTCAAGGTGTTTGCGGTAATCCGTTTTCTGGACGCTGAAGCCGGCCTCGCCGACCCCGCGCCAACTTCCCTCATAGGCCAGGCCCGCCGTCCATTGACGGGTTCGGTCGCGCGTTTGCGGGCCGAACCGGTAGACCGGCTCGGCGCCGAGGAAGGCGGACGTGATCGTCGTCGGCCCCAGCTCGATGCGCTGCGAGCCGTCGTAGCGGCGCCCGCGATCGCGCGCGCGCACGCTCGCGTGCAGGCCGTGCAGCCACTGGCCCGCGCCCGCGTCCAGCGCGTGCGACAGGCGCACCTCGCCGCTGGTCGAGGCGTTCTTGTAGGGCGGGTCGGCGATCAGCACGCGGTCGGCGCGCCCGTCCGGCGTGATGTTCGTCAGCAGGTGCGAGAAGCCGCGCTGGTCGTCGTACAGCGAGCGGAACACGCCGGCGCGCACGTTCCAGCCGCCGCCGGCCCGCGCGCCGGTCAGCAGACCATAGTTGACCGCGCTGCCGCGATAGTCCGCCCAGTGCGGGCCGTGGAAGCGCCGCCGCTCGATCCTCGGCGGCAGCGCCGCGCCGGCCGGCAGGTACAGCGGCGCCTTCTCGTGGTCGAAGCCTTCCGAGCGGTGCCAGAACGGCACGATCTCGACCGCCGCCACCGGATTCCAGCGCAGCGCCAGCGCGGCGTTGCGATACTGGCCGCCGACCCCGCTCGGATACTCGTTGTGCGACGCCGAGGCGCCGAACCCCAGGCTCAACCGGCGGCCGGCCAGCGGCAGCTCGGCGTCCGTCTCGACGAAGGTGGCGCCGTAGCTGTCGGCGCCGGCCACGACCGACAGCTTGGCCTCGGCGCCGGGTTTGCGCAGCGCGTAGTCGACGATGCCGGTCGGCGCCGGGAACGGATAGCCCAGCGCCGCGATGCCGACCCGCACCGTCGACGAACGCCGCATGCGCGGGCTGGGGGCCCAGACCTGGTCGAAATACAAGCCCTCGATGCGCGCGTTGCCCGCCGCGATGGGCGAGAAGCCGCGCACCAGCGCCGCGCTGTACAGGCCGATGGTCTCGCGCCCGACGCTGGTGCCGAAGGCATCCTGGGCTTGGCGCACGGCGTTCTCGTCGGCGCGTCCGCGCGCCTCGACGGCCGGCGTCCCGGCCGCGTCGGGCGCATCGGCGGCCCCGGCGTTCGCCGCTGCGGCCGACGCCGCGCTCAAGGCCAGCAACAGCACCAACGGCAGGGCCGCCGGGTGCGGGATCTCGATGGGCGATTGCTTCACATCAGCCGCCGCGTTGCGGATCGATGCGCGCGAAACGCCGCATCCCCGCGCCCAGCGCCAGCCCCGCCGCCGCCAGCAACACCAGCAGTCCCGTCCATGGCACCGTCATGGCGGCGGGCCTGGGCGTGAAGACCGGCAGCTTGGCGAAGTCGGCCGTGACGAACGGCCGGTCGTTGAACATGTAGCCGTAGTAGAAGCGGCGCACGTCGCCGTGGAAGGCCGCGATCCGGTCCTGGTAGGCCAACTGCGCCGGCAGGTCGGTGTCGGCCAGCCGATGCAGCACGCTTTGCGCCGCCACGCCGGGCAATATCCAGCCGAGGCGGTCGCTCCACGCCTGGCGCGCCAGCAACCCGTCACGGTACTCGCGCACCTGGCCGGCCACAGACTCGTCGCCCAGTTGGTGGAAGGCGAAATACCATTTGTAGCGGAAGGTCGCCGGCAACGGCGCCGAGTGCCGCCACTCGGGGTGGCCGGCATAGAATTTGCGCATCGTCTCTTCGCGCGGCACCTCCCAGGCGCCGTGGACGACCTGGCGCTGCGTCAGCATCAGATCGACGCCCTGGTGCACCGGGATGGCGCGCACCAGCACCATGTTCGCCAAGGTCGGCAGCACCAGCACCAGCGCCGCCCACACGCCCATCAGGGCGGTGGCGTTGGCCACCGAGCGCCAGCGGCTGGTGGCCACCAGCACCGCGACGCCGACCCAGAACGCCAGATAGGCCGCCCCCACGGCGAGCACCGCCAGCAATACGTCCGGCGGCGTGTGCGACCAGACGGCGCCGACGGCGGCCGGCACGATCAGGCACGCCAGCAGCAAGGCGTAGCGCAAGCCGATGCGGCGCCGCCACAGCTGGCGCGTGTTCGGCATCGCCTGCAGCAGCCGCAGCCGGCCGGACTCGCGCTCGGCCGAGACGACATCGTGCAACAACGCGATCGCGAACAACGGCGTCAGGTAGATCAGCACGAAGGCGAAGTCGAAGCGCCCAGGCAGCGCCACCTCGGGATTAAAGCTTTCCCCTTCATAGAGCTGCGCCTGCAAGCCCAAGGCGCGCACGCGCAGAACATACGGCGCCACGTCACGCAGGCCCAGCGCCAGGAACGCCGCCGGCGACGGCTGGTCCCAGGTGTTGTAGAAGGTGTAGTAGGCCGGGCTGCCGGCGTCCGCGCTCTTCGGGAAGCGCGCCGCCAAGTCGGCGACGTCCTGCTGGTGCAGCGGCGCGAGCCGGGCGATCGTGTCGCGCTGGCGCGCGGTCTCATGCAAGCCGGACCACACCGCCAGCGACGTGAGCGACAACAACAGCAACAGCGCGGCGACCGACAAGCGCGAGCGCGCGATCAGGCGCCATTCGAATATCAACCATTTCATCGCACGGCCCTCCCCAGCCGGCCGCACAGCAGCCACACCGACAACCCGATCGCCGCCAGCCAGGCGAGCAGCACCGCGCCGGCCGACGCCGCCGTGACCAGCACGGCGCCGAGCGGCGCGCGCTGATACTGAAACGCCGGGAACGCTTTCCAGTGTTCGTGCGACACCCGGTTTTCCTTGCCCGGCGTGGTGTCGTCCGCGTAGGTGACCTTCTCGACCTGGAGCCGGTTGAGCGCCTGGACCATCTCGTAGCGGTAGCGGTCGCCTTGTTCGAGGAAGCCGCGATAGTTGGCCAGGTCGGTGCCGGCCGCCGCCATCGAGAGGCGGCGCAGCGCCAGCGCCGGACTGATCCAACCGAAGGCGTCGATCAGCTCACCCTGGCGTTGCTGCAGGTCGAAGCTCGCGCCCGCGTAACGGTTGAACAATTCGCTGGACAAGCGCTCGCCCTCCATGCCGAGCGCGCCCTTGTAATTGATCGGCAGGTCTTCCACGCGCGACACGCCGTACTGGCGCAGCAAGTTCTCGCGGAACTTGCCGAAACGCGGATCGTCGGGGTCGTGCGGATCGCCCAGGGCGATGTACTCGCGCTGGACATTGATCGCATCCTCGAAACGGGTCGGCAGCGCGATGGCCGAATTGACCATCGCGGGCACCCAGCGCGGCAACAGGATCACCGTCACCGCCCACACCGTCAGCAGCACCAGCAGCGCGTCGCGCGCGCGCGCCGCCAGCATCGACACCATCACCACCACCAACGCCCACAGCACCAGCCAGCCGGCATACGCGCCGGCCAGCACGGCGGCCAACTGCCACGGTTCATCGGTGGCGATCGTCAACCAGGCCAGCGCGGCCAACGCCGGCAGCAACGCCAGGGCGCCGAAGGCGGACAACGCCAGCAGCTTGCCCAGCACCACCTCGCCGCTGCGCACGCCCTGCGCCAGCAGGATGCGCAGAGTGCCCGATTCGCGCTCGCGCGCGATGGCGCCGTGGCCGACGAACACCAGCAACAACGGCGCCAGGATCTGCAGCACGAAGGCCGGCGTCAGCTGGCCGAAACGCAGCAGCATCGAGGTTTGGCGCACGTCGCCGAAGTTGGCGCTGTTCTGGCGGTGCCCCTCGAGAAACAAGGTGTTGCCGGTGAAGACATCGATGCCCGGATCGAAGGCGGCCAGCGGATTGAGCGGGCGGAACAGGAAGTGCCCGTAGTGCACCATGCGGTGCGGATGGCGGTCCGGCTGCGCCTCGAACTCGTGGTTGGCGCGGGCCTGGTAGCGGACGCGGTCGGCGTCGGCCGCGCGCTGGTGCTCGTGCGCCGTCAACGCCGCCACGCAGGCAAGCACGATCAACAGCAGCAGGCCGGCGGTCGCGGCGCGGTCGCGAAACAGCGCGCGCCACTCCTCCCTGGCGATGCGGATCGCGGCGCTCATGCCGCCTGCCCCGCGTAGCGGCGGTGCAGCGCGCGCACATCGAAGCGCTCGCTGCCGGCCGCCGCCACCTCCTCCAGCAGGCGTCCGCCGTCGAGGAAGCCGATACGGTCGGCCACGTCGGCCGCGCTGAGCAAATCGTGCGTGACCATCAGGATCGCGACGCCTTGTTCGCGCAGCAGGCCCAGCAATCGGTTGAACTCGGTGGTCGCCTGCGGGTCGAGGCCGGACGTCGGTTCGTCGAGCAGCAGGGCCGGCACGTTGCGCGCGAGCGCCAGGCCGATCGCCACCTTTTGCCGCATGCCCTTGGAAAAGCCGGCCACGCGGCGGTCGAACGCCGCCTCGGCCAGCCCGGCGGCGCCCAGCGCGCGCTCGATGGCGCCACGGTCCTCGGCCTCGCCGGCCAGGTGCAGCAGATAGGCGACGTTCTCGCGCGCCGTCAGATGCTCGTACAGCGCCACATTCTCGGGGATATAGGCGAGCCGGCGGCGAGCCTCGGCAGGCTGGGCGACCGGATCGACGCCGCCCACGCGCACCTGCCCGGAGGCGGGCGCGACAAAGCCGAGAAACAGGCTCAGCGTGGTGGTCTTGCCGGCGCCGTTGGCGCCCAGCAGCGCGTAGATCTCGCCGGCGCCGATGTGCAGGTCGAGGCCGTGCAGGATGGTCTTGCCGCCGTAGCCGGCAACGACGGCGGAAGCGGATAACACATCGCCGCCGCTGCCGCGTGTCACGTTCTCATTACTCAATTGGTACTCCTTGATGGGATGGCACAGGGCCGGGGCGCCGGGCGCCGGGACGCGTCGCGCCGTGAAAAATGTAAATGCAACCATCTTGCAACTTCATAATGATAGTGCAATAATCGTCGCCAATCAATAATGCAATTCAATTGCATCTAACCCCTGACTCGTCAACCGAAGGAACATGATGACCATCCCCACCCAAAATCGCCGCGGCTGGTTGCGCGGTATCGCCGGCCTGACCCTCGGCGGCGTCGGCCTCGCCGCGCCGATGCGTGCGGCGGCAGCCGGAGCCGAGGCCGGGGCCTCCGGCATATGGGATAGCCTTGCCGCGCAGTACGACGTGGCGCCGGACTTCATCAATCTGGAGAACGCTTACTACGGCATCATGGCGACGCCGGTGGCCGACGATTTCAAGCGCAACATCGATTACCTGAACCGCCGCAATTCGCACTATCTGCGCGGCCAATTCGACCGCGCCGGCATCGAGGCCATCCGTGCCACGCTGGCTGCGCACGCCGGCGTGGCAGCCGCCGAAATCGCCATCACACGCGGCGCTACCGAATCGCTGCAAAACCTCATCGCCAACTACCGCCCGCTCAAGGCCGGCGAGACCGTCATCGTCGGCAACCTCGACTACGACAACGTGGTCGACGCGATGAACGACCTCGCGCGCCGTCGCGGCGCCACTGTCGCCACCGTGCGCATTCCGGAGCCGGCCACCCGCCAGGCGGTGCTCGACACCTACGAGCAGGCGCTGCGCCAGCATCCGCGCGCCCGCCTGCTGCTGTTGACCCACATCAGCCACCGCACGGGGCTGGTGATACCGGTGGCCGAGATCGTCGCCATGGCCAAGCGCCGCAACGTCGACGTCATCGTCGACATAGCCCAGTCCTGGGGCCAGCTCGATTTCCGGATTCCCGACCTCGGCGCCGATTTCGTCGGCGCCAACCTGCACAAATGGATCGGCGCGCCACTGGGCCAGGGCTTCCTGTACATCCGCGAGTCGCGCCTGCAAGACATCGATATCCAACTCGGCAACACCAATTTCCCCGCCACCGACATCCGCGCGCGCGTCCATGCCGGCACCGTCAACGCCGCCGCCATCATGACCATTCCCGCCGCGCTCGCATTCCATGGACAGATTCCCTTGTCCGAACGGGCAGCGCGTCTGCGGGCGCTGCGCGACTACTGGGTGCGGCGCGTGCTCGACGTGTCGGGCGTGCAGATTCTCACGCCCGAGGAGCCCGGCATGTACGGTGCGGTGACCTCCTTCCGCGTGCGCGGCAAGACCGGCTTCGACGACAATGTGGCGCTGGCCCGAAGGCTGATGGACGAGCACGGCATTTTCACCGTGCCCCGCAGCGGACCGGCGGGCGGCGCCTGCATCCGCGTCACGCCGGCCTTTTTCACCCGCACGGCGGACCTGGACAAGCTGGTGGCGGCGATCCGCCTGCTCGCCGCCAAGGCATGACGGTCGACTAGCACCATCCCGCGCGGCCTCAGCATAACGACCGCGCGAGAAAAACAGGCGTAGCCGTTACATCTTGAGGTTCAGCGAGATATACGCGGCGCGGCCCGGTCCGGGCGCGAACATCGGTTGCGCCTCGGCGGCAGGCCAGAAGAAATTGTCGTACCACGCATACGCGTAGCGGCGGTCGGCAAGGTTTTTGATCTGCACATCGATGCTGGCGCGCTTGGAAATCGCATACCGCACGCTGGCGTCGAACAGCACGAAACCGCCGAACTTGCCGCGCGCATTCGGGCTGTCGATGAAGTAGTCGCCCTGCGCCCTCCCCTGCATGCCGAAACGCCATTTGTCCGAAGCGCGATACTCGGCGCCGGCGTTGCTGATATGGCGTGGCGTGGAGAACACCTCCTTGCCGGCCAGCGAGACGCCATCGGCCGTGAACGCGCTGACGACTTCGGCCTTTTGCAGCGAATGGGACAGCCAGAAGTCCAGCTTGTCCGTCGGGCGCGCCGTCAGCTGGAAGTCGACGCCCTGCCTGCGGGTCTCGCCCAGGCCGACAGTGGTGCCGGTGGCCGGCATGTTGGCGACCTCGCCGGTGGCGTCCTGGCGCCAGACGGCAAGGCGCATTTCGGTCCGCTGCAACGGCTTGAACTTGATGCCGAGCTCCTTGCCGGTGTTGATCGACGGCGCGAACGTGGTCTGGTTCGGCACCAGGTAGGCCGGGCCGCCCGAGCCGGTCAGGACCTGGAAGGTGCGGCCCCAATTGCCGTACAGGCTGACATCGGGGGCCGGATTGTAGACCATGCTCAACTTCGGTTGCTCGATCCAGCCGTAGTCCTGCAGATCGTACTTGGCGCCCAGCGGGTTGACTTTCGAACTGCCGGAGAATTTGTCGGCGCGGAAGCCGGGGACGATCTTCAGCGAATCGAACGGCTTGATGATCGCCTGGACGTAGGCGCCGGCGTTGTCGAGCGTGTAGCTGTCGTTGTTCTGGATCTGCGCCGGGGTGCTGAAATTGGTGGGAATGGCGAAGCTGTAGCGCTGGCGGCGATAGCCGTTGTCCTGGTGCTCGACGTTGACGCCGCCATCGATGACGAGCTTGTCATTGGCGCGCCACGTCAGGTTGCCCAGAAAGCCGAACTGTTCCTCGTCCCACAGGCGACGCTGCCTTGGCGCGGTGCCTACCGGATTGGTGGTGAAGGTCACCCGGCGGTCGTCCTCATAGCTGTTGTAATACAGCTTGCTGCTCAAGAATGCATCCGGCGTGACCTGCCAATCGAGGTGCGCGCTGACATGGCGCATTTCGCGCTCGCTGGTGTCGTTGGCGTTTTTGGCGGGGGACTGGCGCCGGTCCGCCGCCATCTCCTTCGCGGTTAGAAAGCCCGGCTCGTCGGCGTCGTGCCTGTAGGCGCGCACGATCAGGCCGGCCTTGACGTCCTTGCTTGGCGACGTCAGGAACCACTTGGCCCCGACCGAGTACTTGTCGCTGTCGCTGTGCGCGCGGTCGCCGCTTGAAACCTGCTTGGCGAGCAGATAGTTTTGTGCGAAGCCGTCGCTCTCGCGGCCGATCGCCACCTGCGCCTCGCGGGTGGCGAAGCTGCCGTAGGTAACTCGGCTGTCGAGATAATCGCCGCCCTGGCGCGTGGCGAAGTTGATGTTGCCGCCGATATTGTGCAGGCCGTAGCGCGGGTCGTTGGTGCCCCGCACGACCTCGATATAGTCGACTTCCAGCGGGAAGATCATGTCGATGAAGCGCTGGTTGCCGCTGTTGACATTGCTGGGGACACCGTCGATCAAAACCTTGATGCCGTTGATATAGCCCTCGCCGTTGAAGGCGCGGAATGTGGCTTTGCCGGACTCGGCGCCCATTCGCGTCTCGGTGAGCTGCACGCCCGGCAGCTGGCCCACCAGCTCCCAGCTGTTCCCCACGTTCTTGTCCTCGACCTTGTCGGCGCCGAGAATGTCGACCGATGTCAGCACGCGGTTGCTGATCAGCGGCCCGCCCAGCCGCTGCCCGCTGATGTGGACCTGACCCATGGTGATGGCCGTGTCTTCGTCGGCGGCGTGGGCGTACGCGCCCAGCAGGGGCATGACCGAGGCGATCGCCAACGGCAGGAGTTTTCGTTTCATAAGAACCTATAGTATAGAAAAGTAATGGTGGGCGGTTAACATTGATAACGCAGATTGATAACGCAAACCAAGCGTCAGGCTTCGCCCGCACAGCGGCCATCACGCCATGCAAGGCGATGGACGTGCGACGCATGGAACCGTTCCGTCAGATCTAAAGCGAGCCGTTAGCGGCAGCGGTCTACGCATGATGCGACGGCGTGGCGCGAAGCGTGCGTGTGGCGTGCGGATACATACTGCCGTCTTGATTAGCGGCGGCGATGCGATGGGTGTTGACGGATTAGTAAGGTGGCGCGCGTGACCGGAAGGCCAGGACCGGGGGATAATCGCGGGATTGGATCAGGCGGACCGCACAAGGTTGGCGGTTAGCCTCGGGAGGTAAGGCGATACTGCACGCGGACGTAACCGCGCAAGCCAGCTGCGCCGAGACGGCGCACAAGTGGCAGCGGTGGCTGGCGAGCGGCTCGTCGTCGGACAGCGTTTCGATGTCCGCAAGCGTGGCGTAGGCATAAGCGTACGGCTGCGCATGCACCGGCGTATGGGCGGCACTGGCATACCCCATCACCAACTGGCACAACATCAGCAGAAACAACAACGCTCGGTTCACGATCGCCTATGGCTAACAATAACGGGGGGCAGTATATACGACCGCTGCACTATTGCAAGTGTTTTGCAATAGTGCAGCGGTCGTATGCTGCCATCCGCGCGCCCGTCCGGGCGTGGAACTGCTAATCGCCCTTGGCCATCTGGCCGAAGACTTCGTCGCGCCGTACCCAGGCGTGAAACAGCGCCGCCCCAAGGTGGGCGAGGATCGTGAAGAACAGCAAGTACGCCAGCGCGCTATGCAACGGGCGCAACATGCCGTACACCTCGGGGCTATGGGGCAAAATGGCCGGCAGGTGCACGCCGCCGAACAACGGTATCGGATAACCGCCGGCCGACAGCATGGCCCAGCCGATCAGCGGCATCGCCAGCATCAGCGCATACAGCAGCCAGTGCGATGCGTGCGCGGCCAATTTCTGGATCGCCGGCAGGTCGACCGGCAGCGGCGGCGTCGGCCGCGTCAAGCGGTTGACCAGGCGCACGATGGCCAGCAGCAAGATGGCGATGCCGAGGGGACGATGCAAGTCCAACAGCTGCGCCCGGTATTGCAGCGAGACGACCATGCCGGCGCCGACGAATAGCATGGCGAGAATGGCAAGCGCCATTGACCAGTGCAGCGCGCAGGCAAGAAGGTTGAAGTGGCGTGGGCGGTTCATCTGGCTCATTTGGCGCTCCCGTTCTGGCCGTTAGGTTGGGCGGTCTTGCCCTGGCTGATTTCGCGTTCGCGGCGGTTGAACGATACCGAGTACGCCGCAGAGCGGGCATGCAGGACCGGATCGTCACTGGCTGCGATGCCGGTCGGCAGGATCAGCGGGTCGAAATTAATGTCGCGGCATGGACCGGTTGCTTGCGGCTCGGCTTGGGCCAGCGTCAATGTGCCGACGGTGGCCTCCGGCCGCGTATCGGGCCAGGCCTGCGACGGATCGGTGATCGGGTCGCCGGGCGCGGCGATTTGCACCACCATATCCCAAACCAGCGGGCCGGACGCGAGGCGGCGGCTCAAGTCGTCAACCAGGAAATTGGCATCGGCCGCCTTCAACTGCTCGGGCGTCATCGCCACGAACGGCAGGCGCGGACGCATCGACCAGCGCACCATGCGATCGGTGCCGCTTGCGTCGGTGAGACGGAACGCGTTGACGCCGTTAAAACGGGTGTTGCCCAGGCTGTCCGATTTGGGCGCTGTCTTGGCCCATTTTTGGAACGCGGCGATCTCTGGATGCGCGGCCAGCAAGACTTTCATCTTTTCAGGATCGGGCTTGCCGGTGGCCGGATCGGGTTTGCCGGCCTCATTCATGGCCTGGAATGCCTGCGGCGTGGCGGCGGCGAAGAAAGGGAAGCTGTTCATCGCGATGCGCCATTCCTGGCCGTCGTCCGTTTTCAGCTGTACCGCCATCCCGCGCACCGGGGAAGCGCCGTCCGGCGCGTACGGATTGTTGGAGGACGCGGAAAAGCGGCCCATGACGGCGATCGACGGCTGCGAGAACGCGCGCGCCTTCGATAGTTTTGCCGCTTCGGGCGTCGGCGCGAACGTCCCGGCGAAGCAGACGCCCTTGCTGTGCGCGCGCCGAAAACCCGGCGCCTGTTTGCCAGAACCTTCGGCGAAGTCCATCATTTTTTGCGGCGTCAGGTCATGGCTGCCGAACCAGCCGCCCACCCACGCGAACAGCGCGGCAAGGACGGCGACGATCAGGGCGATCGGTAACAGCAGCAGCATGGAGCCGCGGCGCGGGTTGGAATTGGGGGTAGGCATGTCGATCTGGCTTTCGTTGATTCGATGGCTGGTGACGGAAGTTGACGTGTTGGAAGCGATCATAGCGCTTCCAACAGGAAACACTGGTCCTCCAGAACATCTGATGGGGATGCCGGCTGCGACGAAACGCCGGCCAGTTACTACATCAGTGCACCAATTCTAGCCGCCTGATCATTACTGTCCGATTACTGTCTGATTACTAATTGTTTCGGCTATGAACCAACTGCGGTGACGCCCTGGACCTCCCATGTCGCATTGATTTGACCACGGCGAGCGGCAATGTTGGTAATATCGCCGACTCATCCGTCGCACTACAGGAAATTTATGCCCGTCTCCAGCGCACCCGACCCTGCCACCCTCCCCCTCATCACGTCCGATCCCGTCGTGCTCGGCATCCTGGTCACCATCCTGGCGCTGGTGATGGCCAGCGAACGTTCCGCCCACCCGTTCTGGCGCAA
Source organism: Duganella sp. (assembly GCA_036387635.1). Lineage (GTDB taxonomy): Bacteria > Pseudomonadota > Gammaproteobacteria > Burkholderiales > Burkholderiaceae_D > Rugamonas. Next base: position 8,655 of record DASVTJ010000422.1, on the reverse strand, counting down.
GTTCTACGCGGTGGTACCGGCGCTGCTGCTGTGCTACTTCATCCCCGGCCTGCTCAACACGTTCGGCGTGATCAATGGCGAAACGTCGCGCCTGTATCCGATGGCGCGCGACTACCTGCTGCCGATGGCGCTGGTGCTGCTGACCCTCGCGTGCGACCTGGGCGCCATTGCGCGGCTCGGCCCTAAGGCCATCATCCTGTTTCTGACCGGCACCACCGGCATCATCATCGGCGCCCCGGTGGCGCTGGCCATCATGGGCGTGTTCGACCCGTCGCTGCTGAACCCGGAAGGCCCCAACGCCATCTGGCGCGGCATGACCACCACGGCCGGCGCCTGGATCGGCGGCGGCGCCAACCAGGCGGCCATGAAGGAAGTGTACGGCGTGGGGGCCGATGTGTTCGGCAAATTCGTCGCCGTCGATGTCATCTGCGCCAATATCTGGATGGCGTTCCTGCTGTTCCTGGCCAGCCGCAGCGCGCGGCTCGACGCCTGGCGCGGCGCCGACACCAGCGCGCTCGACGCGCTGCGCATCCAAGTCGAGAAAGTGCAGCTGGAAAGCGCGCGCATCGCCGGTTCCTACGACATGGTGCTGATCCTCGCGTACGGGCTGGGCGCCACCGGCCTGGCGCACTGGCTGGCCGGCTACATCGTGCCATTCATCAAGACCCATGCGCCGCACCTGGAACGCTACAGCCTGACGGCCAACTTTTTCTGGGTGACGGTGCTGGCCACCACCTTCGGCCTGCTGCTGTCGTTCACCCGCGCCAAGAAGCTCGAAGGCGCCGGCGCGTCCAAGGTGGGCTCGGTGGCGATCTATGTGCTGGTGGCCACCATCGGCATGCAGATGAATCTGGCCGCGATCTTTTCCGATCCGGAACTGTTCGTGCTCGGCCTGATCTGGATCAGCTTCCACGGCGCGCTGATGTTGGGCATGGCCTGGCTGATCAAGGCGCCCGTATTCTATATGGCCGTCGGCAGCCAGGCCAACGTGGGCGGCGCGGCCAGCGCGCCGGTGGTGGCCAGCGCCTTCCACCCGGCGCTGGCACCGGTCGGCGTGCTGCTGGCGGTGCTCGGCTATGCGCTGGGCACGTACGGCGGCTGGATCGCCGGGCAGCTGCTGCGCTGGCTCACGGGCGCGTGAGCGGCTGGCGTTTCCAACGCTAAAACACCGGCGTGCGAAACGGCGACCTCTTTCTGGCCGAACACCCGCCGGGCCAGCGAGTCAGTGCTGCGGCGGAAACCGACCCAACTGCGTGAACAAACCGAACCAGTCCTCCATATGCCAAGTGGTGGTGATCAGGCCATCGGCCAGTGTGTGGAACTCATGCAGGCGAAAGCTCACCTTCTTACCGGTTGGCGCCACGCCGAACAGTTCCCCGAGGTGGGTGCCGGAAATTTCGGCGCGCACGCCGATCTTGCCCGGTTGCTGGACCATATCGTGAACCGTGATGTGAACGTCAGGGAACGCCGCTGCGAGCATGCGAATGATGGGCTTGGCGCCAGCCGGACCTGATTCCTGCCCGGGTGCCAGCGGAATGTCGTCCCAGTCGGGCGCCAGTACGGCGTCCAACAGGTCCGGCGCTTGTTCACTGAACGCACGGTACAGCGTTTCGACGGCGAGGCGCTCGACGTCCAATTGCCGGGAAAGGTCTAGGTTTGTTGTGGTCATTTGGAGGTACCGGAATGTTTGAGAAACATCAGTGTGGCCTTTGCCCTACAATCAGTCCAACAAATAACCTGTATAGATCATTATTCGTCTTATGGATTTTCATGGCATTGATCTAAACCTGCTGGTGGCCTTCGACGCGCTGATGAACGAGCGCAACGTCACCCGTGCGGCGACCCGGGTGGGCGTGAGCCAGCCGGCGATGAGCGCCGCGCTCTCGCGCTTGCGCACGCTGCTGGGCGACCCGCTGTTCCAGCGCAGCGCAGACGGCCTGCTGCCCACCGCTCGCGCGCGTGACCTCGGTGCGCCGATCGCGCAAGCGCTGCGGCAGATCGAAGCGGCGATGGTCAGCCTGCCCGCGTTCGATCCGGGCACGGCATCTGCGACCTTCAAGCTGGGGCTGCAGGATTATCCGACGCTGGTCTTGCTGCCGGCATTGCTGGAGGCGCTGCAAACAGCCATGCCCGGCGCGTCGCTCAATGTGCTGGCCTTCAACGATCGCGACGCGGCCGTCGACCTGCTCGACGCGGGCATGATTGATGTCGCCATCGGCGTGGCGCCCACCGCTGCCGACGGCCGCATCCTCACACGCCCGCTGCTGCGCGACGAATTCGTCACCGTCGTGTCGGCCGACCACCCTGCGGCCGGGTGCGCCATGGACTTGCCGGCTTACCTCGGCTGTCGGCATGTGCTTGTCTCGCCCGAGGGCCAGCTGCACGGCATTGTCGATCAGGCGCTGGACCAGATGGGCCTGAAACGACGCCTGGCGCTGACGGTGCCGCAGATCTACGCCGTGCCTGATGTGGTGGCGCGCACGGGCATGACGGCCACCATCCTCAAGCGGATAGCGCTGCACGCGCAGTCGAGCCACCGGCTGGTATTGTTTCCACCACCGCTCGCATTGCCGGCCATGCATTTCCACTTGATCTGGCATCGTCGCAGCGACACGCATCCGGCACAGTCATGGTTCCGTGCGCTGATCGCCGAGCGGGCAGCGGCGTTGGACCCGTAGCTCGATTCATAATGCCGATGCCGGCTCGATAGTCGAGCAACAAGCACAAAAGCTCAGCCACGCGCTGGGCACCTGCGGCGGCCGGATCGCCGGTTAGCTGCTGCGCCGGCTGACGGGCGCGCAGGCGGCCGCCTATTCGGGCAGCGGCGCAACGGGCGCCACGCCTTCGCTGGTCATCACAACCGGACGGATCGTGCCGTCTTCATTGAAGTACATGTGTTCGATCGCGATCTGGCGATGGTTGCCATCGGTATCCGCGAGTGGGCGTCGATGGTAGGCGATGTACCAGTGGTCGGTCCCCGGGACATTAACGACCGAGTGATGGCCGGCGCCACGCGCAACGTGGTTGTCCTGTTGCAGGATTTTACCGATCCGTTTGAATGGACCCAACGGCGACGCGCTCATCGCATAGGCGACGCTGTAATCCGGACCGGTCCACTCCCCTTCCGACCACATGAAGTAATACACGCCGTGGCGCTTGACCATGAATGCGCCTTCGACGTATGCCGGATCCGGCGTGATCTCCTTAAATGTCGTTCCGTCGGTAAATGGCACGACACTCAGCAAATCCGGCGCCAGCTTCAGGACGTTGGCGTGCTTCCAGCCGCCGTAGTACATGTAGAACTGGCCGTCGTCGTCCTTCAACACCATCTGGTCGATGGGCTGGGCGCCGTGATGGATCTGCCCGATCAGCGGCCGCCCCAACGCGTCCCTGAACGGTCCGTCCGGGCGATCGCTGACGGCCACGCCGATGCCGCCAAGTTGCGCGTCGCTTTTGATGTCATTGGCGCCGAAGAAAAGATAGTATTTGCCGTTGTGTTCGACAGCCGACGGCGCCCACAAGGCATAGGCCGCCCAGGACACATGCGCGACATCGAGCACATGCGAGTGCTTGGTCCAGTGCACCAGATCCGGTGACGAGAAAGCGTTGACGAAGGTGCTCTTGAGGAACGGCCCCCAGATCAGCTGCGATTGAGCACGCATGCGCTGTTGCGCGGGCGTGAAAGCCTTGGAGCGGTCCGGCTTGCCGTCATCGGCCGAGTAGGTTGGATAGATCCAGTACTTTCCTTTAAAAACACGGATTTCCGGATCGGCGTACCAGCCGGGCACCACTGGATTACTTGCATGGGCGGATGCCGCTGCCATCGCGAAACAAAGCCCTGCAAGACAACGCGCTAGACAATTCATTTAAACGTCCCCGGATTGGCGTGCGCCGATTGTAGCATCGGCGATGCCACTCGATAGCATGCTCAAGTAAGCGGTATAACCCTACACCCGAGTTGCGCCGTGTCCTACTGCCGTCGAGTTGCAAAAGGGTTCTAATTGAGGCCTAGGAACACTTTAAACCCTGAAGTCTTTGGCACCGACGTTAGCGAGAGCATAAAAGTCGTGCTTCAAGTAATCCAGCAAGGAGAATGTGAATGGAAACAGAACTGAAATTGAAGATCGCCCCGTCCGATCTGGCCCGACTGCGTCAACACCATTTGCTGACCGGCTCGCCTGAGAGTGCGCCGGTCGAACATGAATTGCACGACGTCTATTACGACACCCCGCAGCTGGACCTGTGGCAAAACGGATTGACTTTGCGGGTGCGCGCCGAAGCGGGCGGCTGGACACAGACGGTGAAAACGGCCGCGCAGAGTTCGACGGGCCTGCACCAGCGTGGCGAATGGGAATGCTTGCTCGACGGACCGACTCCGGATCCCGCGCTGCTGGCCAAGCAGATCAAGCAAACCCGGATCGCCGAGTTGCTGCGATCGCCGGAAATCGGAGAACACCTTGAGCCGGTCTTCAACAACCGCACCAGACGTACCAGCTGGCGCATCGTGCTGCCGGATGGCAGAAAGGTCGAGTGCGCGCTGGACGCGGGCGACCTGCACGTCGGCAGCCGCAATGCGGCGATCGGCGAACTCGAGTTCGAACTCAAGCGAGGTAACCCCGCCAGCCTGTTCGAGCTGGCGCTGGCGCTGCACGCCGACATTCCGTTCGAGATCGCCAACGATAGCAAGGCGGCCCGTGGCTATGCGCTGCTCCACAGCGAGCCGATCGAGCCGGTGAAGGCAACGGCGGTCAAGTTGACGAAAAAAATGTCGCTGGAGGACGCGCTTCAATGCATGGGGCTGAACTGTCTTGCACAGATGGAGGCCAACGTACCCGGCGTGCTCAAAAAAAGCGTGGAAAGTCTGCACCAGATGCGCGTCGGCCTGCGCCGGTTGCGCGCCCTGTTGGATATGTTCGAGGAGATGGCGCCGCTGCCGACGCAAACACGCGACAGTCTGGACTGGCTGGCGGGGGAACTCGGCGCCACGCGCGACTGGGACGTGCTGGCGGGATCGACCCTTGCCGACATCCATGGGAAGGACCTTTCGGGATTGCTTAGCATCGCGAAACAGCGCTCGCAAGAATTGCACAGTCAGATGTTGGAGAAGCTCCACGAGCCGCGTTACACCGAACTGATTCTGCAGTTGAACGGATGGTTCCACGCGCGCCAATGGCGTACCGAAGGAAAGCTGGCGAAAGATTCGCCACTTGCGCGCCCGGCGCATGAAGCCATGGCGCCACTGCTGCGCAAGGCGCAGCGCCGCCTGCACAAGCGCATCGACACGCTGGGCGACGATGACGCGTCCGCCCGCCACCGCGTGCGCATCGCCGCGAAGAAAATCCGCTACGCGGCCGAATTCTTCCGCGACCTGTTGCCGGCAAAACCCGTCAAGTCCTACATACGCACGCTGGAGAGCCTGCAGGGGAAACTCGGCCACTTGAACGACCTTGCGGTCGCACAAGGGCTGTTAGCACAGATCGATGGGGTCGAGGGCGCGCAATATGCGCAAGGCTACGTGGCTGCGGCAGTGGAAAAGGAAAGCCGGCATTTAGCACGGTCGCTGCACGCCGTCGATCGGATGAAGTTGACCCGGTAGGGTTGCTGGCGCCGCTTGCCAAAGCGGCGCCTGACAGATGGAAACGAATTCATGAACATTATCTGCATCGCGTGGGGTTCCCTCTTGTGGCGCCCGGGAGATTTGGTATTGTCGTCGGCATGGCAGCCGGGGGGACCCGAGTTGCCACTCGAGTTTGTTCGCGACAGCGATGACAGCGACGAGCTGGCATTGGTGCTGTGGCCGGAGACGCGCTTGGTCCCCACCTATTGGGCTCCATTGAAGGCGGATGACCTGGACGAAGCGAGGGAGCAGTTGCGGCGGCGCGAAAAAATCACGCCGGAGCGTCCGGAGTGGCTTGGTACCCTGATCGCCGGGCGGGACAATGACTCAAGCGCTCACCCGAACATCGTCCGGTGGCTGGCGTCGAGCAATGCCGACGCCGTCGTCTGGACCGCCGTGCCGCCCAAATTTAACGGTGTCAATGGCCGCGCCCCAAGCATATCGGAGGCGATAGCGTTGCTCTCTTCATTGGAGGGCGACGCCAGGGATAATGCCGAGGAATATGTGAGAAGAATTCCCGTCGACATCATGACGCCCTATCGCGAGAAATTCGAAGAAGTGCTGAAATGGACCCCGCTTAGCGCCCCCCAATGAAAAGACCGCGTGGCAACCAGCGCTTGATCTCGCCCATTTGCCAACCGATGCCAGCGGCTGCCGTCGTGGGTGGCTATCAGCACGCGAAACGATGATCACGCCCCGCCCTTATATGAATCGCCTCAGAAACGGCAAAATACCGAACGGGGCGCCTCCACTGTTAACCTCTGTCAGCTTGTCGGATTGCGCGCCGTCACGATCCACGCCGCACCGTTGATCATCACCGAGCGCTCGCCGGGGAGGCCGGCGAACACCGCGTGAACCGCCGCCGAGGCGCGGGCGCGGATGTCGTCGGGCTGATCAGCCAGCACGCGCGACAGCGGGCCGACCTCGAGCGCCATCTTCACCGCGTCGTGGATCGCAGCGTCCCGCGTTTCGCCCTCGCCGAACGGGACGGAAGCATCGAAGGGTTCGATCGCGATATCGGTGAAGCCGGCCGCCGTCAGGATGCGCGCCACCCGCCCCCGGTCGCCGAACGAAAATGGGCCGGGCGCTTCGGGATCGGGCGGCGCGGTGGGCGGTACGATGCCCTTGAGCGCGCCCATCGGCAGGCGCACCCAATCGTTCTCGGCCGCACCGCGCCAGCAGACGAAAGCGACCCGCCCGTCGCGGGCGCGACGGCGTCGATCGCGGCTTGACCGAACACCCCCACCATGGCGTCAAGGCGGGCCTGGTTGGCGACCCACCTCTCCCCACTTCGGCCATTCCAGTCGGCGACCTGATAGGCATTTTGCTCTGTCATGCTATCTCCTTGTTCCGATTCGTTCTTACCTAGTAACGCGCCAGCTGCTGCCGCGCGTCGGCCAGGATGTCCAACGGTGGCTTGTGATCGTGGCCGGCGAAGCGATTGCGCGGCAGGCCAGCGGGCGAAGATATCCAAGCCAAGCATCGATCGGCACCTCGAGAACAAGGAGGCGCCGTTCAGTGCGGCCATCGCGGCAAGCTGCCATCGGTTTGCACCACAGGTCCTGTTTGAAGGAGTCGACGAAGCGCACAGCGGCAGCGACCACGCCGCGCACGGATAGGCCTTTGATTGCTCCAGAACGTCGCCGTCTTTCCTTACGCGCGGATCGCAACGCCATCGAAAATAGCGTCACTTGAGCTGCCGCAAAAGGGGCCAGCTACAACCAGCCCAGATCGTCGGCACGTTGCTGCACTTCCCCGCAACCAATTGATCGCGCAGCGGCCGGGGCGGCACGCTAGACCATGGGCTTGCGCCGCCTGGCAAGTGCCGTGACAAGCGATACCCCGGCGAGGAACATCGCGTAGGTCTGCGGTTCCGGGACTGGCGCCGTCGGAATGGCGATCGGATCCATACTCCAGGTCCGCTCCAAGACGAGGTTGTTGACGTTCCATACCCCTTCACGCCCTGCCAGCGTCAGCGTCATGTAGGCATAATTGTCGAACTCGAGCATGTAAAGTCCGTCAACGCCTAGGGTGGAGGTGTCACCCTGGCTCACAATCACGAACGACGCCCCTTTAAAAACGTCCAACTTGTCGAAGACATGACCATCGATCACGAGGTCAGCGTATAACAATTCGGTCGGCTGCTCCAACCACGTGACGCCGGTGGTGTAAATGAGCCGTCCGGAAAAGGGGCCGATCGCGTCGCCGGGGCCCAGCGACGATTCCGTTGGTGAGGAAGCGATGATCCGCAGATCATGATAAACAGTGGTCGCACGGGCGGCGCTGCCGCACAACGCCATCAGCGCCAAGAGCGCGAGAAAGACAAGTCTGATCATGAAATAAGCTCCTTGAACATGAAACTCAATATTATCATTTTTAAATTCATTTTTTATAATTTTGAATTGCAGCTCGCGGTTTATAAGCCGATCAAATACTTATCAATCGGAACTTACTCCCACTCGATCGTCGCCGGCGGCTTGCCCGAGATGTCATACACCACCCGGTTAATCCCGCGCACCTCGTTGATGATACGGTTCGACACTTTGCCCAGCAGCGCGTGCGGCAGGTGCGCCCAGTGCGCCGTCATGAAGTCCTGCGTCTGCACAGCGCGCAGCGCCACCACGTATTCATACGTGCGGCCGTCGCCCATCACACCCACCGACTTCACCGGCAGGAACACGGCAAACGCTTGCGACGTCGCCTCGTACCAGTTCTTCGGCAGGTTGTCCGAATCGACCGCCTGGCCGGCGATGAACTCGTACGGCGTGTTGCGCAGTTCTTCGATGAAGATGGCGTCGGCGCGGCGCAGCAGGTCGGCGAAATCCTTCTTCACCTCGCCCAGGATGCGCACGCCTAGGCCAGGACCTGGGAACGGATGGCGATACACCATGTCATGCGGCAGGCCCAGCGCCACGCCCAGCTTGCGCACCTCGTCCTTGAACAGCTCGCGCAGCGGCTCGAGCAGCTTGAGCTTCATCGTCTCCGGCAGGCCGCCGACGTTGTGGTGGCTCTTGATGGTCTGGCCCTTCTTGCCCTTG